>CADAXW010000006.1 GCA_902792005.1 uncultured Lachnospiraceae bacterium | reverse complement strand
TCTGAAATCCCGTGGCGTAAAGATCGCTCTGGATGATTTCGGAACCGGTTTTTCTTCCGTAGGTCTGATCAAGACGCTGCCCTTTGATATCATTAAGATCGACAGAACATTTGTACAGCAGATCGAAAAGGACGATATGGAACGTGAGCTGATCCAGCACTTCTCCGGACTGGCGTCCACCTTTGGCGCCAAGGTCTGCGTAGAGGGTGTTGAGACCGACGGAATGCGGGACATCCTTCAGAAATTCCATGTTCAGAGCTTTCAGGGATATTTTTATGCGAAACCGCTTCCCCTGGATGAGTTTCTCCATTGGAAGGAATCATAATCTCAGATGAAGAAGTATACCATTGGAATCCTGGCACACGTGGATGCAGGAAAGACCACCCTGATCGAACAGCTGCTGGTGGCTTCCGGCAAGAAGAAGGAAGCAGGCCGTGTTGATCATGGGACTGCATTTCTTGACACGGATGCGCAGGAAAGAGCAAGAGGGATCACAATTACATCGAAAATGTGCCGTATCACAGTGGATGGATATCCGTTCATCCTGATGGATACACCGGGACATGTTGATTTCATGGCAGAATCCGAAAGGGTTCTGCCTGTTCTTGATGCAGCAATCCTTGTGATAGGAGCCGGACAGAGGATCCCGGCCCATGCACAGTATCTGTTCAGCTTATTAAAGGAACGGAGCATCCCTACCGTGATCTTCTTTAATAAAATGGATCTCCCGGTCCCGAAGAAGGAGGAACTTCTCGAGATTGCAGGCACAGCCCTGGGAGAAGGGATCGTGGACTGGTACGGAGATCCCGCAAAGAGATCCGAAGAAGCGGCAGTACTGGATGAGAATCTGCTGGAATTGTTTCTTTCCAAAGGTGAACTGGATGAAAGTATTCTTGGTCGGCTCTTCCGAAGAGGAAAGCTCCATCCCTGCTGCTTCGGAGCTGCCCTGCAGGGGGATGGAACAGATGCTCTTCTGCAGTTACTCACGCATCTGTTTACGGAATCGCAGACAGATGCGCCGGAGCCTTTTGGCGCTTACTGCTACAAGATCCTTCATGGGGAAAGCGGAGAGCGTCTGAGCTTCCTGAAGATCCTGAGTGGTTCTGTGGAAGTAAGAGATATGGTTTCCTATCCGGCACGATCCGGAGAAACCGATGATATAAACGAAAAAATCACCCGGATCCGGGCCTATGACGGATCCGGATTTGAAGAAATATCCCGGGCTGATGCGGGTGATATCGTGGCGGTGGCAGGACTTACAGCCACCTATGCGGGATGCGGACTAGGCGCTGCGCCCTCCCTGAAGCCTGAGGTAAGCCGTCCCATGCTGCGTTATAAGCTGATCCTTCCGGAGGGCGTGGATCCCCGGTTATTCCTGCCGAAGCTTCGGCTTTTGGAGGAGGAAGAGGATACACTTTCCATCGACTGGATCCCGGACAGGGAAGAGATCGAGGTTGAGCTCTATGGCGAGGTACAGTCGGAGATCCTGCTGGAACGGATCAGGGAACGCTTCGGGATCCAGGCTGCTCTTGGAGAAGGAACAGTGGTTTATCAGGAAACCATTGCTGAACCGGCCTATGGAATGGGACATTTTGAGCCGCTGCGGCACTACGCGGAGGCGCATTTGCTGCTGGAGCCCATGCCCAGGGGATCAGGTCTTATCCTGGAAAGCAGGCTGTCCACCGACGAACTGGACCGGAACTGGCAGCAGACCATACTGAATGCACTGGAACAGGAACGGCTCACCGGGGTTCTTACGGATTCAAAGCTGACGGATCTGAAGATCACGCTTGTAGCCGGAAGATCGCATAAAAAGCATACGGAGGGCGGAGATTTCAGAGAAGCAGCTCTCCGGGCTCTGCGTCAGGGGCTTATGTCCGCTGAATGTATCCTCCTGGAACCCTATGTACGGTTTCAGCTTACGGTTCCGCAGGCTGCTGCGGGCAAGGCACTGTTTGATATGGACCAGCTGGCGTCTGAAAGCGGTATTACAGAACAGACGGAAGAGCAGACCACGGTCTCCGGGAGAGGTGCCATATCAAAGCTTCGAAACTATATCGCTGAGGTCCGAACCTATACACATGGGGAAGGCCTGTTTCGAATGGTATATGACGGCTATGATGTGTGCCCTGACCAGGAGCAGGTTGTGGATGATATCGGTTACCAGCCGGATGCAGATTTGGAAAAACCCGCCGGATCTGTCTTTGTGAGTCATGGCACGGCTGATTTTGTGCCATGGGACGAAGCACCAGAACGAATGCATTTGGAATCCCGATTCTTCCGGTTTTATCCGGAGGACGGAATGGAAGAGGATCCGGAGCAATCGGATGCTCCTCATAAGAAGAAAGCCCCTGCCTCTCTTTCTGAACGACTGGAATCCATCGGTACCGATGAGATCGATCAGATCCTGCAGAAGGCCGGACATGCGAACCAGTCCGGAGAGAATTCAAAAGAGCGGAGAAACCGCTGGTCTTCCGCAAATCACAGAAGGAGTTCCTCTAAGCCTGCAACCGCCAGAAAAGAATCGCCGAAAAAGTATCTGCTGGTGGATGGATATAATATCATCCATGCCTGGGAGGAAACAAAGGGGATCGTAAATCAGAATCTGGACGCAGCCAGAGGGATCCTGCTTGATATGCTGACGGAATACCGGGCGGTAACGGAACCTGAGATCATCGTGGTTTTCGATGCCTACCGTGTTCCCGGGCACCGAACGGAGATCATGGATTATCAGAACCTTCATGTGGTCTTTACAAAAGAAGCCGAAACCGCAGATAAGTATATCGCCAGATTCAGTCTGGAACACAGTAAGAAGTATGATATCACCGTGGCTACCTCAGACGGAATGATCCAGCTGATCATCCGAGGTGCGGATGCACGGGTCTGGTCAGCAAGAGACCTTCGTGAGATGGTCCGGACAAAAAAAGAGTATATCCGCGAGAACTATCTCAGCGAATAAAAGAACGATGCACCTGACTAAGTCAGGTGCATTTCTGTCATTGCCTTAAGGGATGAAGCATAGGCTGCATCCTCCAGCGCAAGATCCATTGGTTTCATCTGATAGGACGGATCTTTTTTCTTCAGGATGGACTCCATATATTCCTTCAGGAAGAAGGGATTCCGGACGAGAAGGGGGCCGATGGTATAGGTACCGATCAGATTCTTCTTTTTTACGCCCTCCGTACGGTCTTCACCGGACAGGAACGGGGTTTCGTTATTCTCTATGGTCTGCCCGGAATGGTTTTCAAAGCCAACCAGCTGGTGCTCTCCGTAAGGGATCAGAAGATCATGGACCGTACGGATCTTATATTCTGTGGAAAAGTCCAGGAGCCCCAGCCCTTTATAGGACTTTGAGGGCATCCGAATCTCTTTTCCGAAGAGCTCAAAGGAATTGCCGGTTGCCAGGATATGGGTTCCGTTCTCAATCGCCTCTGCAAATTGATCCTTGTATTTCCTGATATCCGTAAGGGCAAGGATCATACTGCGTTCAATGCCGCTGCCCATGTAGATCCAGTCGTAGGATGCGATATCCTTCGGATCCGAAAGACTGAGCCGGTCCACGGTAACCTCGATTCCCTGCTTAGCAAGATGATGGGCAAGGATCGTTACATTTCCGCTGTCTCCGTATAGATTCATTAAGTCGTAATAGAAAAAACCGAGTTTTAGTTTCATTTGTACTGATTCACCTCCTCCAGGAAGGGCGGGATATAATCAAAATTAAGGATGCCGTACACATCGCCGGTGGTACGCTTCAGTTCCTTTGCCAGGCCCTCCAGCGTCTCCATGGTCTTTATCTTCTCAGGCGCAAAGCCTGCCAGCTTACAACGGAGCGCGAAGTCCGCCGCATAGGGGCCGGCACAGATCACCTCCTGAACCTCCGGTACATTTAATGCCTCCATATCCAGATCGTAGATCCAGGAAAGATCGAAATGGCTGTAGCGTCGGCTGATCTCTCGAAGTCCCATGACAAGCACCTTCTCGCCGGGCTGCTTCAGCGTATAATAATGGGCCAGATTGTAGGTTGCATTGTTCTCTGCCTTACAGCTGATGGAGACAAAGGTACGTCCCTTCTTTTCCAGACGGTTATAGATCTTCTCAGAGATCACTTCCACATTCAGAGATTCAGCCACCTTCTCCGGCGAAAGCTGCATCAGATCGGCAACGCCATAGGCCGCTGCAAGATTGTACATATGGAAGAGGAGCGGTGGATTCACGCATATCTTAAGCTTTTCGTTCAGAGTTACGGTTCCGGCCTTTGTGTCGGCCGCTGTGACAGCATAATCCACGGTTCCACGACTGTATCCGCAGGAAGGACAGGAGAAATCACCCACAGTTCCGTAATGGTACCAGCCGTAATTCATGCGTTTGCCACATTTCGGGCAGTAAGCGCAGTCCTTCACTGCAGTGGGAAGGTCATCGAAATCCGTGTCCAGCCGGTTGATCCCAAAGGAATGGAACTTCTCCGGATGCTTCAGAACCACCTGTCTGGTGATGGGATCATCCCCGTTGCAGAGCAGCTCTGCGGAGTCCGTGATTCCTTTTTCGATCTCGCGGTAAACCAGGTCATAATTGCCCTGACGTGGCGGCTGGTCCCTGGTCAGATTGTTCAGGACGATGAGGCTGGGAGTGATGTATTTCGTCACCTCCTTCAGATAACGTTCATCCACCTCAAGAACAATCACATCCTCCGGGATCTTTCCGCCCCAGGTTACATGCTTCAGCATGGTGGACGCGATCCCGCGGATCATATTGGAACCCTCCAGATTATGGCACACGGTTTTTCCGCAGTTCCGGAGCATATTGGCAATGATCTTTGTGGTGGAACCCTTGCCGCTGCTTCCGGTGACCATGATCACATCCTTCGGGTATTTAAGCTTAGACAGATATTTGGGGAATAACTTGATCACGAATTTTCCAGGAAATGTACTCCCATCCTTATGGAGAACTCGCTCCGCCAGAAGAATAGATTTCCCAAGAAATGTTCCTATAAGTCGAGACATATGATTCATCCTTTCCTTAGTTCCGTTCCCGCAGATTTTCGTTTTTTCGGCCTTGTCGACCACATTTAGGAGGCGGGAATCCTGCTCTATTTTACCACATCCTTCGTTGACGGTATAGAACGAAAATGATAAAATGTCTCTATATAAAAAATCGTACGACAGGATATGTTTTACAGGCAGTATGCCTGGCATTTCAGCATATGAGAAAGGGGAAAAAATGAAGAAGATTACTTGCGGTTTTCTGATTATGTGTCTCGCGATTTGTATGTGTGGCTGCGGTTCTAAAAATGATAATGCAGGCTCATCGGAGGAGCAGTCAAATGTGACAGAAAAAAAGACTGAGAAAGAGACTGAAAAAAAGACTGAAAAAAAGATCACCACTGAAAAGATCACAGAGAAACCTACAACGGAAGCAGCCACAGTTGAAGCGACGACTGCTGTAAAGGTTACAGAAGCAGCGACTACGGAGGCTCCGAAAAAACAGACGACAGAACAGAAAGAGGAAAAGACAGAGAAGAAGACAGAAAAGAAAACAGAAAAGAAGAAGGAAGAAAAGAAAGTAGAGAAAAAGGAAGAGAAGAAGGAGGAAACACCGGATGACTCCTGTATCGGTGATGACGCCTTAGTTTGGTAGGGGAGAAGACAGCTATGAGAATACTTAAGTCACTTATCATCGGTTCCATTCTGGTTGCTGTTCTTGGCACGACAGGTGCTGTATATGCTGCAGAGCCTGCTGAAAAAGATGACAGCATTGTAAAGATCAATAAAACAAATTATAAAGATCAGGATCTGTATAATTATATTCTTTCTTTGGATACAAACAAAAATCAGGGCCTCAGCAAGGCAGAATTGAAAGGTCATATCGGCTGGGTAGAATTGAAGAATAAGCATTTCTATATTACAGCCGAAGGACTGCCGATCAGGGGATATTATAAAGGACCCAACTATAATTATTATTTTAATAATAAGGGCGTCATGCAGACGGAATGGGTCAATTATAATGATAAAAAGCTTTATTTCAGCCCGAACACCGGCAGACAGGTCTATAATAAGTGGGTCACTTATAAAAACAATCGCTATTTTATAGACGCGAAAGGCCATATAAAAAAAGGCTGGCTTGACTATAACGGCAGTCGTTATTATTTAGACTCCACCGGTAAACAGGTGAAAATGTGGAAGAAGATCGGGAAGTATAGTTATTATTTTACTCCCGGCACCGGAAAACTTCTTACCGATCATTGGGTCTACTATAAGAATACATGGTATCATGTGGACAGTAAGGGTCGAAAGCAGACAAATGCATGGATCAAACACAGGGGTCACCGGTACAGAGTGAATTCCCAGGGGAAGATGATCAAGAGTAAGAAGGTCAAGATCAAATCAAAGTACTATTATTTTAATAAAAACGGGAAAATGGTTTCCTGTAAGGTGATCACCGTTGGAAAGAAACTGTACTATGCCTCGAAAAGCGGCGCGATCATTACCAAAAAGGGATGGTATAAGGAAAACGGTAAGGTTTATTTAGTGGGTGACAACGGAGTCCTCACCATCAATAAACTGGCAAAATACAACGGGAAGTATTATTATATGCGTCCTTCCGGCAAAGGCGAGCTTCTCAGAAATCAGGCGGCCGCACGGGTTGCAGACAGTTTGGGATGCAATCTGGCTGCGGCTATGAAATATGCCGGCGGGCTTACCTATTCGGGCAGAAATACATTTACGGATTCCTGGGGAACCTATAAACTGGCCAACTATGGTATTTCCAATCATTCCGGCAACTGTTATGTATATGCCGCAGTATTTACCGAACTGGCTTATGCCATGGGCTATGATGCACATCAGGTGAGAGGTTCTATCCGTCTTTCCTGGGGCTGGGGAAATAATCATTCCTGGGTAGAGATCAAGAAGGGCGGAAAGACTTATGTATGTGATCCGGCAGGACTTCATCAGTTAGGCTGGAATAATGCATACATGTTCCAATATGGACAAAAGGGCACCTGGATGTATAAAGATCAATATGAAATCGTATACTAGAAAAATCCTATACCTGCAAAAATTAAGAGCCGTATCAAGTTTTGCCATTATCGTTCTTCATACGTTTACGATGTATAACATCGTTTATAAGGACACATTATCTGCCACGGAAAATTATGTTACAAAACTGATTCCGTGGCTGATGCTGTGGGCAGTTCCCTGCTTTTTAATGGTGTCCGGTGTTCTCTTACTGGACCAGAACAGGGAAATGCCGATCAAAAAGATCTTTAAAAAATATATCCTGCGAATGCTGATCGTGCTGATACTCATGATCACGGTATTCTATATCGTAGATAAGCTGACAAATCACGATCCGTTTGAATGGAGCGATATTCCTGAGATCTGGAAAAAGATAGTAGAAGACGGCAGCTGGGCACATTTGTGGTATATCTATTTGCTGATCGGGATCTATCTATTACTCCCGTTATATCGGGTGATCGCAAAGCATATGGATGCCACGACAATGAGATACATATGTCTGGTTGTAGTTATCTTTGTGTCCGTGATCCCGTTTATTGAAACCATAACCGATCTGTCCATTGGTTTTACGATCGGCATTACAACGATCTTTCCGGTCTATTTATTCCTGGGATATATGATACATAATAAGATCCTCAACACGAGTCTGCGGATGTGTATTCTTCTTATCCTGGCGGGTGCTTTATTGATCGTATTATTATCAGTAATTAACTTCGGAGAAAAACAGGAGCAGATCGAAAAACTATTAGGGAATACTGCCTTCCTCCCGATCCTTATCTTAAGTGTTGGATTGTTTGGCCTGTTTTACAATACAGACAGGACGTATGATGAGGGCAGTAAAGCCTGCAGTGTCTGGGGTTTCTTTGATAAATATTCCTTTGGCATTTATCTGATACATTTGATCTTTTTACGAACATTGATCAAGGTCATCGATTTCAATCCATTTGAATATGGTATTTGGATGCTGCCGGTAATTGCTGTCGGCGTATATATCTGTTCTTTGATCACTATGATAATTATTAAACAGATTCCAGGATTGAAGAAACTGTTTTAAATTGTTTTATTTAAGAAAGGAAATGTGATGGAAAGCAATCAGAATCCCATGAACCCCGAGAACCAGCCTGCTTACGGTCAGCAGAGTAATGAGCCGCAGAGCAGCGACCAGGCAGCATATCAACAGCCCAGCTATGAGCTGCAGATCTACAGAGGACCGGTTTATAATCAGCAGGGGTACGGCCAGCAGTACTATGGCCAGCAGGGTTATGGTCCACAAGGTTATGGGCAACAAGGCTATGCTCCGCAGGGATATGGTCAGCAGTATTACGGTCAGCAGGGATACGGTCCGCAAGGTTATGGTCAGCAGGGATATAGCCAGCAGAATTATGGCCAACAGGGGTACAACCAGCAAAACTATGGCCAGCAGAGTAACAGCCCTCAGCCGGGTTACGGTCAGCAGGGCAACAATCCTCAGCCAGGTTACGGCCAGCAGGGATATGGCCAGCCGAGCTACAACCCTCAGTCGGGTTACGGCCAGCAGGGATATGGCCAGCAGAACTATGGCCAGCCGAGTTACAACCCTCAGCCGAGTTATGGCCAGTCCGGATATGGTCAGCCCGGATATGATCCGGCCATGTACAGCGGCCCCAAGCCTCCGGGATCCGGAAAGGGGAAGAAGATCGCTATCATCTGTTCCATTTCCGCTGCAGTGATCGCAATTGTACTCGTTCTGGTACTCGTGGTTTTCCGCTCCGGCGGCGGCTACAATACAGAGGAAGAGGTCTGCAAGGCATATATCGAAGCCATCAATAATAAAGACGGAGGAAAAATGCTTGATATGCTGGTTCCTTCCTCTGCACGCTCTGAGTTTGATGATTACTGCAAGAACAGATTCGGGATGGATGGTGCGGATTATCTGGAAAACACCATGAAGTATGATGATGATTTCGAAGATAAACGGACGTATGTGGCCTTTGAGGTGCGAGAAGACTACGATTCTTCAGACCTGAAGGATCTGGAAAAGGAGTTTAGATCCAATATCCATGTCGAAGTAAAGATCGATGCGGCAAAAAGAGTCCGGATCAAATATACGGTGGAAGGATCCTCGGATGATGAGGATTATGATGATTACGATGACGACGATTATTCCGGTTCCTCCAAAACAAAAACAGATAGCGTAAAGCTCTATAAGGTTGATGGAAAATGGTATATCATGCCATAAAAAAACTGTTGCAAAATATGAGAGGATATGATATATTCGTTTGGTATGATTTTAGATAACGAATAAGGAGGTTTCGTCGTGAGAACCGCACTTACTATTGTATTTATTATAGTTTCTGTAGCACTTATGATCGTTGTGCTTATGCAGGAAGGAAAAGAAAACGGACTTACCGGTACCTTGACCGGAAGTGCTGATACATACTGGTCTAAGAATAAAGGGCGTTCAAAGGATGCTGTGATGCGTAAGATCACAGTAGTACTGGCTGTACTGTTCTTTTTACTTGCCGGTGCGCTCAGCTCTAAATTCATTGATTGATCGAATTGATCGAATTATTCGGATTGATCAGATTCAAGGTGCTTTGAATATTCCTTCGAAGCACCTTTTATTTTTCAGAATAAGGGGGTGAAATGTATGGAGGAGCGTTTTGACGAATGGAAGGAACGCCTGCAGGCCTTTCTTCACGCAAAAGAATATAAACCCATGCGACTGAAGGAACTCTGCTTCCTGATGGAGATCACATCAGAGGACAGAGATGAGTTTCTACAGCTTCTGAACGATATGGAGGCCCAGGGCGAGATCGTTCGGACAAAGAACAACCGATATATGCCGCTGCCGAAGGATATGCTTACCGGCGACTATATGGGAAGTCGAAAGGGCTACGGCTTTGTCCGGGTTGCCGGCTATGAAGAAGATTTCTTCATCCCAGAGCATGGGGTGAACGGTGCCTTCCAGGGAGACCGGGTTATGATCCGTCTCAGTACGGTGAATCGTGGGCCCCGGACAGAGGCGGAGGTAGTCCGTATCCTGGCCCGTGGAATTACCACCGTGACCGGAACCTACCGGCTGCGGGATGGGATCGGCTTTATCACCACCGGAAATAAAAAGCTTGGAACCGATGTCTATGTTCCCACCGGAAAAGACATGAAGGCGGTGGACGGAAATATCGTAGTTGCAGAACTGGAACGGTATGACACCGGAGGTGGTGCGCCGGAAGGCCGTATCGTTGAGATCCTCGGGCATATAGATGATCCGAAGGATGATGTTCTGGCGGTTGTGCGCGCATTTAACATCCCAGAGGACTTCCCGGAGGATGTCATCCGACAGCTTTCCGAGGTTCCGGATCATGTTTCCGAGTCGGATATAGAGGGCCGGAGAGACTTCCGAGACTGGGTGACCGTTACCATTGACGGTGAAACCGCAAAGGATTTTGACGATGCCATTACCCTGACAGAAGAGGACGGCATCTATCGTCTGGGTGTACATATCGCAGATGTCTCCCATTATGTAAGAGAAGGAAGTCCACTGGACAAGGAAGCCCTGCGGCGTGGAACCAGTGTTTATCTGGCAGATACCGTGGTTCCCATGCTTCCGCACCAGTTATCCAACGGAATCTGCTCTCTGCAGGAGGGAAAGGACCGGCTGGTGCTGTCCTGCCTTATGGATATTGATGGAGACGGCCAGATCATCGCGCATGAAATCTGCGAAGGCGTGATCCATTCCAATGCACGGATGACCTATACGGATGTATATAAGCTGATCGAAGATACGGAGGATGCACCCCGGGAGAAGTACAGGGAGCTGATCCCCCTCTTTCAGCGGATGGCCCGGCTTTCCGGCATCCTGAGAGAACGCCGCCACGCAAGAGGCTCCGTTGATTTTGACATACAGGAAACCGAGATCGTAGTGGGTGAGGACGGACGTCCCACAGAGATCCGTGCCCATGACAGAAATGTGGCAACCAAGCTGATCGAAGACTTTATGCTGGCCGCAAATGAGACCATTGCCGAGGATGCCTTCTGGCAGGAGATCCCATTTGAATACCGTGTTCATGAGGCGCCGGATGAGCGGAAGGTGGAGGCATTGAAAATGATCCTTCGCGCATTTAAGCTTTATCTTCATGGCGGAAGAGAAGCGGTTCACCCCAAGGAATTCCAGCGGATCCTGTCGGAGATCGAAGGTCAGCCCTACGAAGCCATGATCTCAAAGCTGACGCTACGGACCATGCAGCAGGCGCGTTACGGTACCGTCTGTACGGGACATTTCGGCCTTGCCGCCAAGTACTACTGTCACTTTACATCCCCCATCCGCCGGTATCCGGATCTGCAGATCCATCGGATCTTAAAGGAGAATCTGCATGGAACTCTGGATGAAAAGCGGATCTCTCATTATGAACATATCCTGCCGGAGGTTGCTGCAGATAATTCTGCAAAGGAACGCAGGGCAGATGATGCCGAACGGGATGTGGACAAGCTGAAACAGATCGAATATATGGAGGATCACCTGGGAGAATGCTATGACGGCATCATTTCCGGATTCAACGCTCAGTGCATTTTCGTAGAGCTTCCCAATACCATAGAGGGTGTGATCCCCCTGGGAAGTCTGACGGACGATTTTTATGAGTATCGGGAGGACCTCTTCCAGATGATCGGAAACCGGACGAAGAAGACATATCATCTCGGGGATCCGGTAAGCATTCAGGTTGTCAGCACCGACAAGGCGGAACGACGTATCCAATTCCGTTTTTACGATAAGGATACAGAGACAAAAAAGGATGAATAAACATGAAAAACGAACCTGAAAAACTGATCGCCAATAATAAAAAGGCTTATCATGACTACTTCATCGAAGAAACCTACGAGGCAGGGATCGCCCTGGCGGGTACGGAGGTGAAGTCTCTTAGGATGGGACAATGCAGCATCAAAGAGGCATATGTGGGCGTGGAGGCAGGAGAGATGTACATCTATCACATGCACATCAATCCCTACGAAAAGGGAAATATCTTCAATAAAGACCCTCTCCGTACAAGAAAACTCCTTCTTCACAAGTCAGAGATCCGCAAGCTGGAGGGTGCTGCCTCCGCCGAGGGCTACACCATCATGCCTCTGAAGGTCTATTTTAAAAACGGCCGCGCCAAGGTTGCCATCGGACTGGCAAAGGGTAAAAAGCTCTATGATAAGAGAGCCGATATCGCGAAAAAGGACCAGAAGCGGGAAGCAGAACGGGATTTCAAGGTCAGAAATCTGCGATGACCGCTTTGTTAACCGCCCGGTCACACATTTTTAACTTGATTTTGTTTTCCTGATTGATTAAAATAGTTTCGTTACAGCAACATGAGAAAGAAGGTCAGGATATGAGCCAGGAAAAAGTAGATCGTTATAAAGAGGAAAAAAAGAACAGAGATAAGATCAAAAAGAAGAATAAAGTCAAAAAGATTTTAGGCATCTTTCTGGTTGCACTGGTGATCGGTGCATTGATCGGTTTTCCTCTTGGACGTTGGTATTATAATTACAGACAGGAACACCAGGATAAGGAAGAGATCTTCATGGCGGCTAACACCTATGAGGATTGGTTTAACAAGTACTGGGTAGATAATTATGCCGATCTCTATACCGGATCAGAGGTTGCATCAGAATCTGCTTCCGAGGGCGCTCCTGAGGGAACCTCCGATATTCCGGAAGGAACCACAGGAACCGGAGATCCCATCAAGGAGGCAACAGAAGAACAGGCAACTGCAGAGAAGACAACAGAAGCAGCAACCACTGCTCCTGCAGATGCAGTATCCGGAGATCAGGCACAATAGTCGGGCGCAAAGCGCTCGCGCATAAACCAGGGGTTGTACTGGTTTCGACAGGGATTTAGAAGTCCCGGCAGCCATCCGTGGTCCGGATCCACGTTAAAAGTCGGAAAAAAATAAACGCTGAAGATAATCATTTAGCAGTTGCTGCCTAAGGGCAGCTGTCGGCCCGTGAGTCATCCGCTGCTCCCGGAGTCCGGCATCAAAACAGGCGGAGAACGTTCCTCCCTAAGCTTTGCGGGTTGAAACGAATCATGAAGCTACTGATCAGTCAAGTCTGTCTTTGGACGTCTCTGTGAGGGAATCTTAAAACAAAGACTATGATGGAAGATACCGGCATGGAAGAGTCTTTGGACGCGGGTTCGATTCCCGCCAGCTCCATAAAAAAGCAGCCATTCATGGCTGCTTTTTTTATGGGCTGGCGGGGATCGAACGGCAAGGCCGAGGAGCAGAGCGACGAGAGAAGGACCCGGTGGGTCCTTCGAGCCGAAGCCCGGCCTGAAAGGCGGCTATGCCGCCGGTGGGATTCCCGCCAGCTCCTTTTTATGGGCTGGCGGGGATCGAACGGCAAGGCCGAGGAGCCTTTTATTTATTTCTTTTCGGCTTCAATAACGCCCGGATACAGCATGCCGCATATTCCTTTAAATGCTCTGCATTGCCGAGCAGTGTATCATTGGCTGCTATATAAGTGGTCTTCTTTGATGCGGGATCATGAAAAAGGGGCGTTCCGGTGAAGCCTGCATCCGGCAGGAAGTATCCCTCCTCGGTATCTTTGGTGATGCAGCAGGTACAGCAGCCGGCATGGATCGGAAGCTGAAGCAGTACATTTGCGGCCTCACCACGCAGGGTTGCGCCGAAGCCGGTTGTGACAAGCGATGTAGGGAGAGAAGTCTCCGCCGCGAGGGAAAGCTCCAGAAACAGAAGCCTTCCCTTTGAAAGCATGGAAAGATCGCCAACCTGAAAGGCCCCGTCACAGAGGTCCGTCAGTGCCCTGATCCGGGCCAGGTGATACATCCCCTCCATATCGTCCCGGTTATGAAGGAGCACCAGATCCCGGTTTCTTTTACTACCGGAGGAAAGGTAGGACAGATACACATTGATCAGCTGACCGCCGTCATACTGATCCTCCCGGTAGATCCCGAGATACTTCTCCACGGTTTTCTGTTTCACATTCGGAAGACCGAGGGCGTACTTGAAGGGTTTGATCTCCTTGAAAAAATCTACAGAGTCCAGGGGGCTCATTCGGTCGGGAATGGAAATCTTCAGACTGTTTTTAATTTTCTCCATACGTCCCAGGACAAAGGGGATATCAAAGCGGTCTCCGTTAAAATGGAACAGTGTCGTCTTATTCTCCAGTAATTCCATGAAATGTGCGATCATTTCCGGTTCACTTTTTCCGTCATCATTGAAGAGCTGGATGATGTGCCAGGAATCCTCCTTCCAGAGGTTGATACCGATGATATATATAAATGAGTTCACCGGCGAGAAGCCGGTGGTCTCAAGGTCAAACATGAGTACCTTTTCACGGCCGTGTTTTTCAGCCAGATGGTCCCATGCGGGGACCGAATCCGATGAAATTTTTTCGTCAAATATTAACATTATGTGTACCTTTTTTCTGTAAATTATGATAGAATCATTATATCACGATTTTTTGATATTGAAACTATTTCAAAATGTGATATAATTTTAGAGAGAAAATTTTGTTTTATGGAGGAAGGCAGCATGATTCAACCACTTGACATCAAGACACAGAAGTTCAAGAAAGGGTTATTTGGCTATAAACCTGGGGATGTAGATGAGTTTGTCAGCACTGTTGCGCGGGCGTACGAGGAAGCTTTTAATGAGAATGCAAAGCTGAAGGAAGAAAATGAGCGCCTCAACAAAGTAGTTGGTGACAACAATCTTAAGATTCATGAGCTTGAGAAGCAGCTTCAGAGTTCCACTAAGGATACTCCGAAGAAGGAAGCTCCCAAGAAGGAAGGGAAGGAAGAGCCTAAGAAGGGTGGTTCGAAGTTCGAAGATGTTCCCCTTAAGGATTCCGGCATCAAGGATGGCAAAAAGAAAGATGACTCCGCAGCTTCCAAGTTTATTAAGCAAGCTGAAGAGACAACGGTTGTCGGTGGTGATGACGATGAAGTCTTTGTAGGTGAGATTGAAGAAGCACGTAAGCCGGGTAAGGCAATGATCGGCGACGGCGAAGAGGGCGAAGGCGACGACTTCGAGTTCCTGTAAAAAGAAGCCTATATGGAATGAAAGAAGAGTGCTGCAGCAGTGTGGCACTCTTTTTCTGAGGAAGTATGAGTATGATACATTATATCAAAGGACAATTGATCGAGGTTGGAACCGACAGCGTGATCCTGGAGTGTCACGGCATCGGCTATGAGATCTATACCACCGGCCGGGTACTTCAGTCTCTGATCCTGCAGGGAAAAGAGGAGGTTACCTTCTACACCCACATGCAGATACGGGAGGACGAATGGACACTCTACGGTTTTCCGGATCGTTCGGACATCCGTGTATTTCGTCAGCTGATCTCGGTCAACAGTGTGGGACCGAAGGCTGCACTTGCGATTTTAAACATCATGACAGTGGAAGAACTGTTCTTTGCCATCCGTTCCGAAGATTATAAGGCGATAGCCAAAGCGCAGAATGTTGGCGCAAAAACAGCACAGCGCATCGTTGTGGACCTGAAGGACTCCATTAAGGTCGGTATGGAAGAAATCGAGGCAGACAGCTTCAGCGGTTCCGAGTCTTCAAATGTCATCAGTGAGACGGCAGAAGCTCTCACAGCACTGGGTTATTCCAATACGGACGCTCTCCGTGCGATCCGCAAGGTAGAGAATGCAGAAACCATGACCGTGGAGCAGCTGCTTTCTCAGGCATTAAAGAAACTATGATGTAAATATGATATAAGAGCATTTGTCTGTACAGACAAGGATGATTGTATATGGAACGAAGAATCATTACAACGGATGTTACACCGGAGGAAGCCAAGGCAGAAGCGGGGCTTCGTCCCACCAGTTTTAAAGAATATATCGGACAGGATAAGGTGAAGAACAACCTGAGTGTTTTCATCCAGGCTGCGAAAAAGCGGAAGGAATCTCTGGATCATGTTCTGCTTTACGGACCTCCGGGGCTGGGCAAGACCACACTGGCGGGCATTATTGCCGAGGAAATGGGTGTGCAGATGAAGGTCACCAGCGGACCGGCCATCGAAAAGCCGGGGGAGATCGCAGCGATCCTGAACAACCTTTCCGAGGGTGATGTGCTTTTTATCGATGAGATCCACCGTCTGAACAAGCAGGTGGAGGAGGTGCTTTATCCGGCCATGGAGGATTACGCCATCGATATCATGATCGGAAAGGGCGAAAGCGCCAGATCCATACGGCTGCAGCTGCCACATTTTACGCTTGTGGGAGCAACTACAAGAGCGGGTATGCTTTCGGCGCCGCTCCGGGATCGTTTCGGTGTTGTGGATCGACTGGAGTTCTATTCCGTTCCGGATCTGATGCGGATCATCATGCGTTCGGCATCCGTACTGAATATTTCCATTGATGATGAGGGTTCGCTGGAGATCGCAAAACGCTCCAGAGGCACGCCGCGTCTGGCAAACCGGCTGTTGAAACGGGTACGGGATTTTGCAGAGGTTGAACATTGCGGCAAAATCGATTATACTATTGCAAAGCGTGCATTGGACCAGCTGGATGTGGACAGCGCAGGACTCGATCAGACCGATCGGAACATCCTGGGAACCATCATCAAGCAGTTCCACGGCGGACCTGTTGGCCTTGAGGTACTGGCAGCTGCCATCGGAGAGGACTCGGGCACCATCGAGGATGTTTATGAGCCGTATCTGATCAAGAACGGCTTCATTCACCGGACACCGCGCGGACGTGTTGCTTCCGAGCAGGCTTACCGGCAGCTGGGTTTGGAAAGCATGCTTACAGGACAAGGAGGAGGAAATGGCACAGAAAATTGACATTCCTGTTGTGATCGGCGGAAAGGTTTATACATTAAGCGGTTATGAGGGAGAAGATTATCTTCAGAACATCGCGACCTATATCAATGGAAAGATTGCCGAGTGCAAGACATCGGAGCAGTATCGCCGCATGAATACCGAGTATCAGGGCGTTCTTCTGGCGCTGAATATCGCCGATGATTATTTCAAGGCAAAGGATAAGGCAGATGAGATCGCAAAGGATGACACAGAGAAGGAGCAGCAGCTCTATGATCTGAGACATGAAGTGATCGAAGCCCAGATCAAACACGAAGCAGCTCTGAAGCTTGTTGAAGAGTATAAGGAACAGATCAACGCCCTTCAGAGAAAGATCGTTCAGCTGGAAGCGGAAAAGGATAGAAATAATGACAAATAAAAAACCGGAAATCTTAGCGCCCTGCGGAAATCCCGCCGCTTTTCATGCGGCGCTTTCGGCGGGTGCCGATGCCGTGTATCTGGCACTGAACCGCTACGGTGCCCGTGCCTATGCAGGGAATTTCCAGCAAGATGAGCTTCTTCATGCACTTGAAGAGGCTCATTTGCATGATATGAAGGTGTACCTGACACTGAATACATTATTGAAAAATGAGGAACTGCAGGAACTCCCGGAGATGATCATGCCTCTCTACCGGGAGGGGCTGGATGCTGTGCTTGTACAGGATCTGGGTGTTGCAGAGCTTCTGAAGGAATGCTTTCCGGAGCTTCCGCTGCATGCCAGCACACAGATGAATCTTTGTTCTCCGGAAGGGGCACTCTATGTAAAGCGACTGGGCTTTTCCAGAGTTGTCCCGGCCCGTGAGCTGACCATCCGGGAACTTAAGGACATCCGGGACCTTGCCGACATCGAGGTGGAGGCCTTTGTGCACGGCGCCATGTGCGTCTGCTACAGCGGCAGATGTTATCTGTCCTCCTTTGCAGGGGGACGGAGCGGGAACCGCGGACGATGCGCTCAGCCCTGCAGGCAGAAGTATAACGGTAAATATCTGCTGTCCATGAAGGATCTTTGTACGCTGGAGGATGTTCCGGCGCTTATGGATGCCGGCATCGACTCGCTGAAGATCGAAGGCCGGATGAAGAATGAATATTATGTGGCTGCCTGTGTGGATGCCTATAAACAGATGACGGAGGACTACGCCCAGGGCGTATTTTCCGAAAAGAAAGCCGCTTCCTACCGGGAACGGCTGGCAGAGGTCTTTCATCGCGGTGGTTTTACCCGGGGATATCTAAATCAGACCGGAGGCCCGGATATGCTGGATGAAAATATGCCCGGACGGGCAGGCATCCCTGTCGCTGAGGTGATCCGTGCCGGTCATGGCACCGTGGAACTCCGTGTTACAAAGCCTATCAATGCGGGAGACTCCCTGGAAATCCCCATTTCCGAAGAAGATAAGCCGGTAAAGCTTACCGCTCCGGAGGACATTTCATCCGGAAAGAAAGCCGAGCTCAATGCCCCAAGGTCCCGCAGCATCACACCGGGAACCACCGTGATCCGTGTCAGAAATGCGGCCCTGACCCGGGAACTGGAACAGAATATTCTGGAGAAGGAACCCGTAACTCCCGTCGATCTGGAGGTTCGTGTGATCTCGGGTGAACCCTTCCGTATTACGGCACGAACAAAAGCAACTTCCTTTTCTGTGGAAGGACCTGTGACCGAACCGGCCGAGGGCAAACCGGTGGAGGACTCCATGATCCAAAAGAAGATCGGGACTCTGTCAGGGACCGGTTTCGTTCCTGAACGGATCACCATAGAAAATGACCAGAAGAGCTTCCTGTCGATCTCTGTGATCAAGCAGTGCAGAAGAGATGTTCTGGCCGGGCTTACGGACAGGATCCTTCAGCAGTACCGAAGAGAACTGCCAAATGAAAGGATCAACGATCGGGCTCCGGAAACTTTTGAAAATGTAGCGACGGCCGACAAACTTCCGATTTCCGAGGCAACTGCCATGCCCGTGAAAACCATCTGCTTTGCCGCATCCCGGGAACAGACAGAGGCTTTGCTTAAGGCAGGAAAGCGGTTTGTGATCTATGACCTGGGTATGGCCGGGATCTCGGGAAAGACCGGGTTTTCCACGGATAGCCTTTCGATAGAGAACTTATCCAGGATCCGGGATCTTGCCGGAGAGGGTTCTTCCCTGCTCATCGGGTTCCCCTATATCTACCGGACCCTGATCCCTGCAGAACGGATGGAAGCCCTTGGAAAACTGGCTGAATGTCTGGACGGTGCATATATCTCCGGAATTGACAGCCTTGCCTGGTTCCTGAACCATGGGATCCGGGTAAAGAATCTGGTTCTTGGCGCAGCGCTGTACGGATATAATGACCGGGCGGCGGAACATTTTTATAAGGCAGCGAGAGCACAGTGCGATCATCTGCTGATGGAAGCACCTTATGAACTGAGTTCCGAGGAGATTGGAAAAATCCAGGTTCCCTCCGATGCACTTCGATTCACCACGGTGTACGGCAGACTTCCGCTGATGCTTACCATGCAGAGGACGGGACAAAAGCCCGAAATACTAAGGGACCGCACGGGAGAAAGCCTCATGCTTTATTCAAATGCGGATCTGTGCTATAATATTCTTTTAAGCGGCCGGCCTGTGCTGCAGGATGCGGGGCAGGGCATATCCGCATATCGATTTACGACAGAAGATAAGGAGACAATGGACCGGATCCTTTCGGGAGAGCTTCCGAAGGGCATCCGACATCAGGGACTCATATGACAAATCTGATCTGTACAGCATCTAAATATATGGTTATGGTTTTTATGGCTCTGTACACCATAAAATGTTTTTCCTACTTCACGGCCAAAAACCAGAAACGAAGGAAATGGAATCTGAATCTGCAGGTATTCTATATCTTTGCGATACATTTTCTTTGTCATGTCATGCTGTTCTTTAATACGGACGACAAGCTGATCCTGGCATACTATCCGATACAGATCCTGATCGCGATCCTGTATATCACCATTTTCCATGCGGTTTATCCAAAGGCGTCCAGGCTGCTCATCAATAACATCACTTTCCTGATGCTGATCGGCTATACCATGCTGACCCGTCTGGATCAGAAGCTGGCCGTCCGGCAGTTCATCCTGGCAACCGTCTGTCTGTTCATTTCCAGTTTCATTCCCGCCATCATGGGGAAAATGAAGAACATGCGAAACTGGACGGTGCTATATGGTATCGCCGGTATCATGGTGCTGCTCACGGTTTTCGTTCCGGGCATCGGTGTCAGCATCTACGGAGCCAGAAACTGGATCTCCATCGGCAGCATATCCCTGCAGCCCATGGAGTTCGTCAAGATCATTTTCGTTCTGTTTGTGGCCAGCGGGCTTGTCAAGGCGTCAACACTGAAGGACGTGACCATCAATGCAATCATCGCCGCTGCCTTTATGGCTGTGCTTGCGGTGGAGAAGGACTTCGGAGCCATCGCCATTTTCTATCTGGCTTATATATGTATGGTTTATCTGGCTACCTCCAGACCGATCTTCCTGATCGGCGGTATCGTCCTGGTGGTGGGAGCCGTGGTGCTGGGATACATCCTGTTCAAGGACAGTCTGTTCTACCATATATCCGTACGTGTTGAGGCATGGAAGGATCCCTTCGCATTCCGGGACGGCGGCGGTTATCAGCTGTCCGAGTCTCTGTTTGCCATCGGAACCGGAGGCTTCACGGGACTGGGACTCGGCAAGGGAATGCCCTATTACATCCCTGTGGCGGAAAGTGATTTCATATTCTCCGCCATCTGCGAGGAGCTGGGGCTTGTATTCGGTCTCTGCCTCATCCTGGTATATGTCAGCGGCTTCATTGCCATGTCAAATATAGCGATGAAGTGCAAATCTCCGTTCTATAAATACATGACCTTCGGATTTGCGATCAGTTATATCGTTCAGGTATTCCTGAATATCGGTGGTGTTACGAAATTCATACCATCCACCGGAGTGACGCTGCCACTGGTCAGCTACGGAATCAGCAGTGTGTTCAGTACACTCATCATGTTCTCCATGGTGCAGTTTGTCTATATATTAGTTGGTAAAGAAGGTGAAGCACTTGAAGAAGAGGAACGAGCCCTCAGGGCAGCCGCCGAAGCAAATGCAAGGCTCGGGACAGCGGTCCAGTTCGCCGGACTCGAGGGGGCAACTGCGTATGCCGCCGCGGAACCCGGACCGAGACGATCGGGACCGAGAAGATCCGAGGCGCCGGAAAATGCAGGAAGACCCGAGACGCGGGAGAATGCAGGAAGACCCGAGGCGAGAGAGAATGCAAGACGGCCCGGAGGTCCGCAGGAGACCGGCAGACCGCAGGAACGTAGAGGCGGAAACGGGCCGAAATAAAGATCCGAAGAAAACGGCAGACGGTAGACGGATCAACTGGGAACGTCGTCCTCCGGACAACGGCCCCACAGAGATCCCGGATGATCCGCTGGAGGCATTTCTGCTTCGAAAGCAGCAAAAAGAAGAAAAAAACAAAAGAAAAAACAGGCCGATCGTCTTACTTACCTATGTATTCGTTCTGCTTTTCTTAGGCATGTTCGGTTATATCATCTATTTTCAAGTGGCTGAGTCCGAGCGGATCGTTGCCAATGTCGGAAACCGGAGACAGGATATCATGGCAGAAATGGTAACCCGGGGAGATATTGTATCCTCTGACGGAGTGGTTCTTGCTAAGACCGAGAATAAGGACGGCAAGGATGTACGTGTCTATCCCTACGGCGAACTGTTCAGTCATGTGGTAGGTTATAATGATTACGGCCGTTCCGGTATCGAGCTGGCCATGAATTTCCAGCTCCTGAGCACAAATGAAGAGATCATCCAGCAGGTAAAGGACGATATCAAGGGAAGAAAGAAAGCCGGAGATACGGTGGTCACCACGCTGAACTACAAGCTTCAGGCAGCCGCCTCCAAGGCTCTGGGAAATCATAAGGGGGCTGTTGTGGTCATGGAACCGGATACCGGTAAGATCCTGGCCATGGTCTCCAAGCCCGGCTTTGATCCCAACGATATGGACCGGGTATGGGAAGAGATTCATACGGAGGAGGGTGCATCCAGCACGGTGCTCCTGAACCGGGCGACCCAGGGATTATATGCCCCCGGATCCACATTTAAGGTGGTTACGGCACTTGAATACATCCGTGAACACGGCGCAGATTCCGGTTATACCTATACCTGCAAGGGAGAAGACTCCTTTAACGGCGTTAAGATCATCTGTTATGATCACAGAAAACACGGTGAGGTGGACCTGGAGCATTCCATCGGTTATTCCTGCAATACCAGTTTCGCAAATATCGGCGTCAATGAGATCAAAATGAGCGGCCTTCGCAAGACAGCAGAGGATCTATACTTCAATACGGAGATTCCCTATGAAGGAGGCTGCAACAAGTCCAGCTTCGAGGTGGACGATTCCACATCCAGGGATATCATTCCCCAGACCGTCATCGGACAGGGAGATACACAGATCACTCCGCTGCACAATGCCATGATCATGTCAGCTATTGCAAACGGCGGCGTCATGATGAAGCCATATCTCGTGGAGTCCATACAAAATGTGGCGGGAGATACGGTACGCGAGTATAAGAGCTCCTCTGTAAAATCCATCATGACCACAAGTGAGGCTGCAACACTGGCAAAGCTTCTGGAGGCACCGGCAGAGTATGGTACATCATCCTGGAAGTTCAAGAATTACCGACATAAGATCGTGGGAAAGACCGGTACTGCCGAGTATGATAATGCAGGTCACTGCAACTCCTGGTTTGTAGGTTATTCCAATCCGGAGGACCCCGACATCGTGGTCAGCGTTGTCATCGAGGATTCCACCAGCGACGGATTATCCGGCGTACAGGTTGCCGGCGCAATTTTTGAGACATATTACCCCTAAAAGGTACCTAAATGAGCCAAAGTTCTCCTTGATTTGAGGCCCTGTCCTTGTTATAATTTTAACAAGTATATTCACACACCATAAGAGTTGGGAGGACGCGGCCGTGACAAATGCAACGAGCTGT
This sequence comes from uncultured Lachnospiraceae bacterium, assembly GCA_902792005.1. Lineage (GTDB taxonomy): Bacteria > Bacillota > Clostridia > Lachnospirales > Lachnospiraceae > Eubacterium_Q. The sequence continues at coordinate 100,818 of CADAXW010000006.1, read as the reverse complement.
GGTGGTGTGGTAATCTTTCGAGGAAAGATCCTGTTACTGTATAAGAATTACAGGAATAAGTATGAGGGCTGGGTTTTACCGAAAGGAACGGTAGAAGAAGGAGAAAGCTACAATGAGACTGCTCTGCGTGAGGTGAAGGAAGAATCCGGTGTCACCGCACAGATCATGAAGTATGTTGGCAAGACCACATATTCCTTCAGCACATCAAATGATCTGATCAATAAAGAAGTTCATTGGTATCTGATGATGGCAGACAGTTATTACAGCAAGCCTCAGCGTGAAGAATACTTTTGTGATTCCGGTTATTACAAGTATCATGAAGCATACCACCTCTTAAAGTTCCCGAATGAGAAGCAGATCCTGGAGCAGGCATACAGTGAGTATCTGTCGCTAAGAAATGCGAATCTCTGGGGAAGCAAAAAGTATTATTAGGCAATGAGCCCGGGATCACCGGGCTCTTGCTATGACTCACACAAGAAAAAGCCGGCCAAAGGATAACGACCTATGATGACAGATGAAGAAATTGATGAACTGCTTGCCCAGATACGTGCACAGCAAGCAGAGGATCAGTTAAAAGAAGAACAAAAAAAGAAAACAGAGGAAGCTGATGATCGGCGTAGTGTCACTCCCAGACGGCGGACACACCGGAATTTGATCCTGAACCTTCTCCTGGTTTTTTTTGCTGCAGTCTTTATCATATCCGGGGTTTATCTCTTTAAATACTACTATGACTCCAAGCAGAACAAGAAGCTTGTGAGCAGTCTGAAGGAAATGATCGAGGATGACGGGTCCGGTTCGGATGATCCCTCATCGCCCAACTATAAGCCCAGCAATGCTAAGGTTCCGGAGTTTGTGACTGTGGGAGACCGAAGGATACAGCGGAAGTTCCGTGCCCTCTATGAAAAAAACAATGACTTCGTAGGCTGGCTCACCGTGGAAGGGACCAATATCGATTTCCCGGTGATGTATACGCCGGATCAGGAACAGAAGTATCTCCGGAAGAATTTTGACGGAGATTATGCACTGGCAGGAACCCTTTTCATTGCCGCTGCCTCCGATCCCTTTAAGCCTACGACAAATGTGATCATTTACGGTCATAACATGAAGGACGGAAGTATGTTCTCCGACCTTCTCAGCTATAAGGATGAGTCCTTCTATCAGGAGCATAAGCGGATCCGGTTTGACACCCTGGAGGGAAACGGCACCTATGAGGTGATCGCTGCCTTTCCGGGTCAGGTGCTGAACGTGGGAGAAGAGGGCTTCCGTTATTATGACTTCTATGATGCAGCCTCAGCGGAGGAGTTTGATACCTACATAAGCGAGATCAAGAGCCGCTGCACCTATCAGATACCGACCACGGCCGAATTCGGAGATCATCTCATAACGCTGTCCACCTGTGAGAACAGCGGAGCCAGCGAGGGAAAGCGTTTCGTTGTGGTTGCAAAACGGATCGATTAGCACGGTGCGATTCGCACGAAGTGATTTGCAAAAAAAAATCAAAAAGGACGCTCTTTCGAACGTCCCATTCATATCCTTGTGCCGGCAGTGGGAATCGAACCCACACACGGTTACCCGTAACAGATTTTGAGTCTGTCTCGTCTGCCAGTTCCGACATGCCGGCGGTTTAGAACACTATGGAATTCTATCATAGGAAGAGGGGAATGTCAAATGTTTCAAAGCAGGAAACGTAAGGAACTGGAGAACGTAATAAAGCAGATCCGGGTGGATCTTGCGAACAATTACAAGGACAATGCGGTAGAGAATCTGAAGCGTCTGAAGCAGGAAACCGAGGCCGCAGATCAGGAGGGAAAGCTGAAGCCGAAGGAGAAGGAAGAGCTGACCGGACTGATCGAACATTTTGAGCAGGATATCAAAAACTTCAAGCGGACATATTAAATAAGGAGGACACGGCATGCAGGAATTAAGCAGATGGATCGAAGCTCTGGTTACCTATGGGATCAGGAAGCAGCTGCTGACAGAAGAGGACCGGATCTATACCACAAACCGGTTGCTTGCAATATTCAAAGAAGATGAATACTTTGCACCCGAAGGAGGCTCTGCAGAGCCCTGCGAGGATCTGGAACAGATCCTGAAGGCACTGCTTGATATTGCCGTAGAGCGGGGACTGGTCCAGGATTCCGGCACCTACCGCGACCTCTTTGATGCGGAGATGATGAATCTGCTTCTGCCTAGGCCCTCCGAGGTGTCACGGATCTTCTGGGAAAAGTATCAGAGTTCTCCCAAGGAAGCAACGGACTTTTATTATTCCTTCAGCCAGGCCTCTGATTATATCCGTACCTACCGGGTGAAGAAGGATCTTCGATGGAAGGTGGACAGTGAATATGGCAAGATCGACATTTCCATCAACCTGTCCAAGCCGGAGAAGGATCCCAAGGCCATCGCCGCTGCCGGAAAGGCAAAAAGCTCCGGATATCCGAAGTGTCTGCTTTGCGTGGAAAATGAGGGCTATGCCGGCCGCGTCAATCATCCCGGCCGCGGAAACCACAGGATCATCCCCTTAACCGTGAACGGTACTGCATGGGGACTGCAGTATTCTCCCTATGTATATTATAATGAGCACTGCATCCTGCTGAATCAGTCGCATGTGCCCATGAAGATCGAAAAGAATACATTTCGAAAGCTTCTTGACTTTGTAAGACAGTTTCCCCACTATCTGATGGGATCCAATGCGGACCTCCCCATTGTCGGCGGATCCATTTTGTCTCATGACCATTATCAGGGCGGACATTATACCTTCCCCATGGCAGAGGCTCCCATGGAGCACGAGATCGTGATCCCGGGTTATGAGGATGTGGAGGCAGGCATCGTCCGTTGGCCCCTTTCCGTGATCCGTATCCGGTCAAAGGAGATCCCTCGTCTGGTGGATCTGGCAGATCATATCCTGGCAAAGTGGCGTTCCTACAGTGATCCCTCCGTGGATGTGCTTTCGGAAACCGCCGGAGTGCCGCACAACACCATCACGCCCATTGCCCGCTGCAGGGACGGCGTCTTCGAGCTTGATTTAACCCTTCGGAATAACCGGACCACAGAAGACCGGCCTCTTGGCCTGTTCCATCCGGGACCGAAGTATCACCATATCAAGAAGGAGAACATCGGACTGATCGAGGTCATGGGACTTGCGATCCTTCCCGCCCGGCTGAAGAAGGAGATCTTTGAAGAGCTTCGGGAAGCACTGCTGACCGACGGTGACCTTACAGCGACGGATTCCCTTCAGGCGCATGCTGCATGGGCCGGAGAGCTGAGGGCAAAATACGGAACATTTGACGAAAAGACCATTGACGCCCTTCTGATGCAGGAGGTCGGAAATGTATTCGTGGGCGTTCTTGAGGATGCGGGTGTCTTCAAACGGGATCCCCGGGGAAAGGAAGCCTTTATCAACTTTACAAAAAATCTGTAAATCATATTCAGGAGGATATATCATGAAAATATTAGTCAGCGGAGGAACCGGTTACATCGGATCCCATACCTGTGTGGAACTGCTTCAGAGCGGTCACGAGGTGGTGATCTTTGATAATCTCTACAACTCAAAGGAAGATGTGGTGGATCGGATCAAAAACATCACCGGAAAAGACGTCACATTTTACAAGGCTGATATGCTGGACCCGGACTCCATGCGCAGGATCTTTGAGGAGCATACCTTTGACTGCGTGATCCATTTTGCCGGTCTTAAGGCAGTGGGCGAGTCGGTGGCAAAGCCATTGATGTATTATGAGAACAATATTGCCGGAACACTGAACCTCTGCAAGCTGATGAATGAGTTTAATGTGAAGCGTATCATTTTCTCTTCCTCGGCAACTGTGTACGGTGCACCCAAGACCGTGCCCATCACAGAGGATTTCCCGCTTTCCACCACCAATCCCTACGGCTCCACAAAGCTGATGCTGGAGCAGATCCTGACCGATTTCACCGTAGCCGATCCGGAGTGGAGTGTGGTGCTGCTTCGTTACTTCAATCCCATCGGGGCCCATGAAAGCGGACTTCTCGGGGAAGTACCCAACGGCATCCCCAACAATCTGATGCCCTATATCATGCAGGTGGCTGTGGGCAAGCTTCCCGAGCTGGGCGTGTTCGGTGATGATTATGATACTCCTGACGGAACCGGTGTCCGTGACTATATCCATGTAGTGGACCTTGCAAAGGGACATGTATGTGCCGTGGATAAAGTAATGAGTACGGAGGGTACCAATATCTACAATCTGGGTACCGGAACCGGTTACAGTGTTCTTGATATCGTTCATGCCTTTGAGGATGCAAACGGCGTTAAGATCCCTTATCAGATCAAAGCCCGCCGTCCCGGTGATATCGCCATGTGCTACGCCAACCCCACAAAGGCGAAGGAAGAGCTGGGCTGGGAAGCAAAGTTTGATCTGAAGCGGATGTGCCAGGATTCCTGGAGGTTTGCGCAGGCCTATGAAAAAGAAAATGGGTAATTCACAGATCGAGGTGTTATTTTGGCAAAGAAAAGACGAATCAATAAACAGAGACTTCAGCAGCTGATCATTGCTTATACCATAGTGACGCTGATCGCTGCCGCCGTCATCGCCGTATTTCTGATCAATACCAATTCCGACAAGGGAAAGTACAGAAATCTCGGGATCGAGGCATTTCAGAAGGGACAGTTTGATGAAGCGGCTGTGAATTTTGAGCGGAGTCTTGAGGAAAAACAATGGTTTACCGGCAACACGGATACCGATACCCGTATGTACCTGGGAGCATGCTACCTGAGACAGGGACGTTATTCGGATGCCGAGGTAGTATATGGCCAGGTGGAAAAGGATCCCGGAGACGTGGACAGAGATCTTCTTCGCGGGCTGAAGGAAACCGCTGCAGCCATGAACGAGCTTGAGGTCATGCGGATGCAGCAAAGCGGGGAGATCAATAGCCTTATATGTATCTCAGCCTTGCCTCCATCTATATCGACCGCGGGGATGAGCTCCATGCCAGGACGGCACTGAATTCCTATCTGTCCCAGAGACCGCTGAACACCTATGTGGCTTATGAGCTTTCCACCGCTTACCTGAATGAGAAGAAGTACAGCGAAGCGAAGGACATGATCGAGAAGGGACTTGCTTCCGGTGATTCCAGCTTTACCGACCTGCTTCGTTTTAATGAGATCGTTCTGATGGAAGTAGACGGACAGTATGAGGAGGCATTAAATGCCGTAGAGGCGCTTCTGAAACAGTACCCTGAAAATGCAGCGATGAAGAAGGAATATGATTTCCTTTATACCCGCGTGAATTTGCATACCACCCCGGTGAATCCGGAGTCGGATGCACTGCTTCATGACTCACCTTCCCAGGATTATACACCGGAACCTGAGCCGGAACCGGAGCCGGAGCCCGAACCGGAAGAGACGCAGGAAGAAACACAGGACGAGACACAGGACCAGGGATCAGACGAAACACAGGAAGAGTATCAGGATGAGTAAAAAACTTCCAGACAGCTTCAGACAGAAAATGACGGCGATGCTCGGAGAAGAGGAGTATCTCCGGTATGAAGCATGCCTTCTTGAACCGCTGCAGCATGGTCTCCGGGTAAATACCGGACGAATGACTACAGAGAGATTTCTGAAGATATCCCCCTGGAAGCTGGAGCAGATTCCCTGGTGCGAGAGCGGGTTTTATCTGTCCGAGGATGCTGCAGAGGATCCACCGTCCAAAAGTCCGTACTATTACGCAGGACTCTACTATTTGCAGGAGCCCAGTGCCATGCTTCCGGCTGCCACGCTTCCGGTGAACCCGGGTGACCGGGTGCTGGATCTCTGTGCCGCTCCCGGAGGAAAGTCCACAGCTCTGGCTGAAAAGCTGAAGGGGAAAGGAGTTCTCCTCTGCAATGATATTTCACCCAGCCGTGCAAAGGCTCTGATCAAGAATCTGGAGCTGTTCGGTGTGACAAATGCGGTGGTAACCGCAGAAGAACCGGAACGTCTCGCAGGCGCATTTCCGGATTATTTTGACAAGATACTGATCGATGCTCCCTGTTCCGGGGAAGGCATGTTTCGGAAGTCCGCTTCCATGATCACGGACTGGACGGAGGAAAAACAGCTGGAATATGCTGAGATCCAGCGTTCCATCCTGCCTCATGCCCTTCGCATGCTGCGTCCCGGCGGAATGATCCTTTATTCTACCTGTACCTATGCGCCGGTGGAGGATGAGGGATCCGTACAGTTCCTGCTTGATCTGCCGGAGGCAAAGGAGAAACAGCTGACGGTCGCAGACATTCCCATGGTGGATGGTTTTCTTCCGGGAAATCCGGACTGGATCCCGGAAGGCAGTGAGGCACTGAAAAAGACGGTACATTTGATCCCGCACAGAGTAAGGGGCGAGGGACATTTTGTAGCTCTTCTGAAGAGTGAGCTTCCCAAAGAGGCAGGAGCAGAGCAGGCGCCGACGGCTTCCGAAAATGCTGCGCTTCTGATCCGGAAAAAGCATCCGGAATTTGCTGAATTTGCAAAACAGATCAAAACCGGGATCGATCCGGACCGTCTTGTGAATCAGAACGGATATCTGTCCTATGTTCCCGCAGAAAAGAAGTTTAAGGAGCTGCGGAGTCTCCGTGTCATGAGAAGAGGTCTCTTTCTCGGAGAGGTTAAGAAAAACCGGTTCGAACCGTCCCAGGCGCTGGCCATGACATTATCACCGGAAACCTTTGATAACTGTCTGAACCTGTCTATGGATGACGAACGTGTACTTAGATATCTTCGGGGAGAAACCCTGGAGTATGATGCCGGAGAGGCAAAGGACGGCTGGGTCCTCATCACTGCTGACCAGCTGCCCCTGGGCTTCGGAAAGGCAAAAAACGGTCAGATCAAGAATAAGTATCTGCCGGGTTGGAGGATGACTTAATGGTTGCAAAAGGAGACTATGGATATGCAAAGTCGCTGAAGCGGAGAAGACTCCTGCTGATGCTGGCCTGCTTTGCATTTATTCTTGCGGATGTTCTGATCAGTCTTATATTCTTTCAGACGAAGAAGACCCTCTTCGTTGTGGTGGCCTGTGTAATGGCCATTCCCTTCGCAAAGAATCTGATCGGCTATCTGATGCTGATCAAGTACGAGCCGCTGAAGCCGGAGGAGTATGAGGAAGCAAAGAAACTGGAAGAAAAACGCGGGACCACATTTGCGTATGATATATCCATAACGGATACCCAGGGAGTTCTGTTTTATCCCTGCGTTGCGATCTATAACAATAACGTGATCGGTCTTGGGCAGGCCGGACAGAACCAGAAGAAAAAGGACCTCGTCACCTATCTGAAGAAGGTTCAGGAGGGGCCGCCCACGAAGCCGAGAGTTGTGGTGGTGGAGTCCCTGAAGGATATGGGCAGGGAACTGGACCGTCTGACGCCCCCGAAGGAGGACCAGCTCCGGGCGGATGTGAAGATCGCCGAACGACTTTTGGAATTGGGGTTTTAATATGCGTGAGATCACAGTCGGTAAGAATGAGGCCGGGCAGAGACTAAAGAAATTCTGTTTTTATTATTTCAAGGGTGTGCCTCAGAGCTTCACCTTCAAAATGCTTCGAAAAAAGAATATCCTGCTGAATGATAAAAAAGCCACCGGTGATGAGATCCTGACAGAGGGAGACCGGGTGCAGCTGTACTTTTCGGAGAGTGCCTTCGAGGAGCTCCGGAAGGAAGCGGAAACAAAGAAAAAGCTTCCCAAGCTTTCGGACTATCCCTGGTTCACCGAGAAAACGGTGCTTTATGAGGACCCGGATATCATCGTACTGGACAAGCCCTTCGGTGTCCTAACCCAGAAGGGAACGGCAAAGGACCGTTCCGTAAATGACGCGCTGATCGCATATCTTCTGGATAAAAAGGAAGTGACGGAGGAGAGTCTCTCCACCTTTCGTCCCTCGGTATGCAACCGTCTGGACCGCAATACCAGCGGCATCGTTGCGGCATCCAAGTCCAAACAGGGCGCAAGAGAGCTGTTCCGGCTGTTTGGTGAAACCGACGGACGTTCCACGCAGAAGATCTATCTTGCGGTGGTCCATGGAAAATGTACCCTGAAGGGACATTTCGACCGCCTGAACTATGTGAAATCAAAGAACGGAAATCAGGCCTATGTCTGGATGCGGGGCGGAAAACGTCCCCCGGAAACTCTGATCTACGGAGAGCCGGTACAGATCTGGACAGAGGTTTATCCGCTGGATTATAACAGCAAAAAGGATGTGAGCCTTATGCTCTGCAGGCTCCACACAGGAAAGTCCCACCAGATCCGTGTCACCATGAAGCACTATAAATATCCGGTGGCCGGGGACACGAAATACGGGGATGAAACGAGAAACCGGCGGCTGGATCCGGAGCTCCGGGGGCAGCTTCTGCATGCCTATCAGCTGCGTCTGCCGAATGAGACCGTGGTACGTTCTCCCATACCGGACCGGATCCTGAAATACTTCCCGGATGCCCGAGAGAAGGCGGCAGAGCGGATCCGTCGGATCACTCAGGGATAGCAGCATTAATGAAAACATATGAGGTAAGCCCGTGGCAACATGGAATTCCAGAGGACTCCGGGGAAGCGGCCTGGAGGATCTGATCAATGCAACAAATGAATATTACCGAAAGCATGGGCTGGCGCTGGTACAGAAGATCCCGACGCCCATCACACCGGTGAAGTTTGACAAGGAACAGCGGCGTATCACGGATGCTTATTTCGAGAAGGACTCTACCGTAGACTATATCGGTGTGGTACAGGGCATCCCTGTATGCTTTGATGCGAAGGAAAGTAAAACCGATACATTTTCGCTTCGGAACATCCATCCGCATCAGTTCGAATTCATGAAGGACTTTGAAGCCCAGGGAGGCGTGGCCTTCGTCATGCTGCATTTCACCATGCGGAACGATCTGTACTATATGCCATTCGAACAGCTACGAGCCTTTCTTGACCGGGTGAAGGAGGGGCATCCCAACAATGTAAAATATATGGAGCTCTCGGATGAATTCTTCCTGACGCCAAAGGGCGGAGCTCTGGTCCCGTATCTGCTTGGTCTCGAGGAGGATCTCCGGCAGCGGGAGACGAATGAAAAGAAAGAATAGGAAGAACAGGAAGAAGAGGACGAAGAGGAGAAATAGAGACAGGGGGATAGATTATGTTTGATTTTTATCGTGTGGCAGCGATCTGCCCAAAGGTTATGGTTGCGGATGCATCCTATAACGTAGATGAGATTCTGAAGAAGCTGGAGGACGCATATCAGGAAAATGTGGCGGTCATCGCATTTCCGGAGCTTGCAGTCACCGGCTACAGCTGTCAGGATCTTTTTTTCCAGCAGGCACTGATCCGGGCCGCAGGAGAGGGACTTTCCAGGATCCTTTCCGCAACCTCCGGACATGAATCCGCAGTTATTGTCGGTGCGCCGGCACTCGTTCTCGGTCAGCTGTATAACGCGGCCTATGTCATGCTGGACGGAAAGCTGATGGGCGTTACGGTAAAGACCTTCCTTCCCAACTATCATGAATTCTATGAGAAACGCTGGTTCAACAGTGCAGATGCCCTTCCGGTAAAAGACATCTATCTCAGCGAGCTTGGGATCACATATGATGACGAGGATGTAGAAGATTACAGTGTTCCCATCGGAAGTCATCTGATCTACGACCTGGACGGAAAACTGAAATTCGGTGTGGAGATCTGTGAGGATCTCTGGGCACCCATCCCGCCGTCCTCCGTCATGGCACTGGCCGGGGCTGAACTCATCGTAAATATCTCAGCCTCCAATGAGCTGATCGCAAAGCGTGCCTACCGAAGAAATCTTGTGACCCAGACCTCTGCATCTCTGGTCTGTGATTATCTGTATGTTTCCGCAGGTGCGGGTGAATCCACACAGGATGTGGTATTCTCCGGTCATGGCATGATCGCAGAGAATGGAACCCTTCTTACCGAAAGCTCCGGCTGTATCGAGGAAGAAGGCGTTCTCTATGCCGACCTGGATCTGGAGCTTTTACGCAGTGAACGTATGAAAATGAAGTCCTTCGGTGATGCGGCAGACCATTACCGGGGGCTTACCGCCCGCAGCCGTGTGGTGACCGAAGCATCTCCCCAGCTTCCCGAAAGTGACGGAACCCTTCGTCCCCTCAGAAAGCATCCCTTCATCCCCGGCACAAAAAGCAAGCTGAAGGAACGCTGCAGCGACATCTTTGAAATGCAGGTAGGCGGTCTGGTGAAACGTCTTCAGGTGACCAACGGAAAACCGGTGGTTGGTGTTTCCGGTGGTATGGATTCCACGCTGGCCCTGCTGGTTTCGGCCCAGGCTCTGCAGAAAATGAACCGTCCGGCTTCGGATCTCATCGCTATTACCATGCCGGCCTTCGGAACCTCCAATCGAACCTACGAGAATTCCCTGGAGCTGATCCGAAGCCTCGGAACCGAACCGGTGATCATCGATATAAAAGCTGCCTGCATCCAGCATCTTTCGGATCTGGGGCATGACGGTGAAACAAAGGACATTACCTATGAGAATACACAGGCAAGAGAACGGACGCAGATCCTTATGGATTATGCCAACATGCATGGAGGCCTTGTGGTTGGTACCGGTGACCTGTCTGAGCTTGCTCTCGGCTGGTGCACCTACAACGGAGACCAGATGGCCATGTATGGGGTGAACGGAAGCATACCAAAAACTCTGGTCCGCTGGATGATCGACACCGTGGCAGAAACGGAGATCTTCCCGAAGAGCACTGGCGTTCTCCGGGACATCCTGGACACACCCATCAGTCCCGAGCTTCTTCCGCCGGATGAAAACGGACAGATCACCCAGAAGACGGAGGACAGTGTGGGCCCCTACGAGCTGCATGACTTCTTCCTGTACTATACCCTTCGTTACGGATATGCGCCGGATAAGATCAACTTCCTGGCAAACCGCGCATTTAAGGATATCTACACACCGGACGTGATCATGAAGTGGCAGACCATGTTTACGAAGCGCTTCTTCTCACAGCAGTTCAAGCGCAGCTGTATGCCGGACGGCGTAAAAGTGGGTTCCGTGGCCATGTCTCCCAGAGGGGACTGGAGGATGCCCAGTGACGCATCCGTAAAAGAATGGCTTGCCATGTTGGAGAAGGAGAGCAAATGAAGAATATAGTTGGGGTACATTTCTGGGATAAGAAAGCAAATATCTGTATTTGCGATGACTATAACATATACACCGATGCCATGGAGCTTCCCATGTCCATCCGAAATGCAAATGTTCTGAAGGATGAAAATGCATTCCGCCTGGCCTTCGAAAAGATCCGGGCTCATATGCAGGAGAATATGGGAGTGGGGGACTTTGATGTGGTCCTTGCCGTTCCGGATGATCTGGGGCTTTCGGAGGTACAGCAGCTGCAGAAAATGGCAGAGAACTGCTCCGTAAATGTAGTACGCACCTTCCGTGAAACGGCTGCACTTGCCACCTATGTAAATCAGGAATTCCGGGTGGAAAACGGGGTTACCATCATTTCCGCCTTTGCAAGTGATGACCGGGTGAGCGCGGCCAGCTATGAAATGGGAGATACGATCCGGCGCCTGGATACCATCCTTGTAACAGAACAGGCAGGGGATGAAAATGTTCTGAATTATGTGAGAAAGGCCGGTCCGAAGCTTCTGTTCGAACATATGCCGGATGCCGTATTCTTTACCGGCGGCTTTAATGCAGGAATGACCTTTGAGCAGGCGGCAGCGGCAGGCGTGGGACGAAGCGGCGTGGATGTAAAGATGCTGGACTCCGGAACTCTGATCCAGGGGCTCGGCTTCCTGTGTGGCAATCTGGAGAAGCGTCCCGTGGCGGAAGGCTTTTTGCTGAAGGATGCAGTAAGCGTATATCCCCTGGGGATCGCCGTGGATCAGGAGATCCTCCGGTTTGCTCCATCGGATCTGGCTTCCGGAGAAGCCTCCCTTAGCGTGGAACATTTTCCTGAGCCGGAAGGCGGAAGAGACTCAGTGATCTTATATGAGGAACGTAAGAATCGTTTCCAGGCGGTCGCAAAATGGTATCCCGGTGAAGAGAAGATCGCCGCATTCCGCAGGCGCCCGGTACGTATCGGTCTGGAGACCGGAGAAGAGGGAGTTAAGGTATTTATTCAGGATAAGGAGAGCGGCTACCGATTCCTTCTTTCCGGAACCGAAGCATCCGAAGGAACGAATACGGGGAAGGAGGAAAGCATCACCGATTTTATCGAGAGCATTCTTCCCATCATCGATAATCTGGAATATGCCGCGAAATATGCTGAGGACGATACGAACCCGTATGCCCGGGGGATCCTGCAGTCCTACCAGAAGGCAGTGGAGATCCTGGAGCAAAAGGGTGTGGTCCGTATCACAGGAGAGGGAGAGCCCTTTGATTTCAACCTCCAGAATGCGGTGGCCCATGTGGCAGACGGAGACCTGCCGGAGAATACCGTGAAGCAGGTAATGCAGGCCGGGTATATGTATCAGGGCAAGGTCCTTCGTACTGCCCAGGTCATTGTTGCAAATTAAGCCGATTATCATACCGATTATCATACAGAACCGAACGAAAACTCGAACATCCTGAAAAATGTTCGAGTTTTCTATTGACATTCGAACAAAGGTTTGGTATATTATTATCACAGTAATCGAACACACGTTTTGAGGAGTGATGATATGTACGAAACAGCAAGAGTATCAAATACAGGACTTCAGTTATATCCGGTTCAAAGATCAGCAGATTCTGCTGCAAGACAGTATACAGGACAGAAGACAGCACAGAAGACAGCTCAGAAGACAGAACAAAAGACAGGGGTGCATACCGTTCGAAATACAGACCGGCACACAACTCGGCGCGGAGGCCGGTCTGTAACTACAGTTCGAAACAGATTGGGCTCCCGTTTTGCCCTGATCGTTGTAGGTCTGGCCTTGCTTTTGATCGGTGCAGCAGTTCTTTTCATGGGAAGCTCGAATGCTCCCTCCGACGTTGAGGCTGCTACCGTACAGGAGAAATACTATACCAGTATCCGTGTAAAGAGCGGTGATACACTTTGGTCACTGGCAGAGGAGTACGGTGCCCGTTATCAGGATTATGATGTATTTATCAAGGAAGTACAGAACATCAATCACCTGGACGGGGACAAGATCACCTACGGAGCATATCTGTTTATCCCTGTTTATCGTTAGACAACTGACTTTTTCTTTTTCTCATTCTCATTTAGAAATCCTAAGTATCTTCCCGGGATACTTAGGATTTTCTTTCTGTTTAAAGATGACCGATTTTATGTTATAATCTTGTGGATTGGGTAAAAACAAGGATAGGAGCAGCTATGGATCAGAGAATCATTTCGAATATTCCGGAAGAATATCATGTTGCCGAGGACATTCCCGTCACGGAACCGGAGCGGCAGGCATTTTTTCTGGAGCGGATACATACCTATGTAGAACAGAACCGGGCAGAAGGCCGGTCTCTTCGCTATGCCATCGTGACATTTGGCTGCCAGATGAATGCATATGACTCTGAGCGTATGAAGGGGTTACTTGAGCAGATGGGTTATGAGGAGGCTCCGGAAGAGGAGGCGGACCTGGTGATCTTCAACACCTGTACCGTCCGGGAAAATGCAAACCAGCGTTTATATGGACATCTGGGACAGCTGAAGCCTCTGAAGCAGCAGAATCGCAACATGATCATCGGGATCTGCGGATGCATGATGCAGCAGCCGGAGATTGTTGCCTATATCCGGAAGTCCTTCTCCTTCGTGGATATTCTGTTTGGAACCTACAATCTCCATCGTCTTCCTGAACTGCTTTATGTTCGTCTTTATGAAGAGAAGCATGCCATCGAGATCCTTCCTGAGCCGAAGGAGCATGTGGAAATTAAGGGAGCCAAGCGCAAGTTCCCCTTCAAATCCGGCGTCAATATCATGTATGGCTGCAACAATTTCTGTACCTATTGCATCGTACCCTATGTACGTGGCAGGGAGCGGAGCCGTACTCCGGAGGACATCCTGAAGGATGTACGTTCCCTTGCAGAGGACGGAGTAAGAGAGATCATGCTTCTGGGACAGAATGTGAATTCCTACGGAACAAACTTCATGGAGCCAAGCGAGATCATAGCCGCGAATCCCGAATACAGTTTTCCGGAGCTGCTGGAGGATGTTTGTCAGCTGCCGGGAATTGACCGGGTGCGTTTTATGACCAGTCATCCCAAGGATCTGTCCGACCGGCTGATCCAGGTGATCCAGAGGAATCCCAAGATCTGCCGCCATATCCATCTGCCCATGCAATCCGGCTCCACTGAGGTTCTTCGTAAAATGAACCGACGCTACACAAAGGAGCAGTACCTGGCTCTGGTGGAACGGATCCGGGCTTCCCTTCCCGACATTTCTCTGACAACGGATATCATGGTAGGTTTTCCGGGGGAAACAGAGGAAGATTTTCAGGATACGCTGGATGTTGTTCGAAAGGCCGAGTTCGACCAGGCCTATACCTTTATCTACAGCCGAAGAACCGGAACACCGGCTGCCGAGTGGGAACAGGTTCCGGATGATGTCGTAAAGGATCGGTTCAACCGCCTGCTGGAGGTGGTAAATGAGATCGCTCACCGTCGCTGCGGACGATTTGAAGGAACCACCGCTGAGGTTCTGGCAGAAGAACAGAACGCACAGGATCCCGGCCTGCTGACCGGACGGATGGGAAACAACCTGCTGGTACATTTTCCCGGAGATCCCTCCCAGATCGGAACGATGGTTCAGGTTTCACTCACAAAGGCGCACGGCTTTTACTATACCGGAGAACCGGTGAAGGTTTGATAGACAGAAAGAGAGTAACGACACGTGGAAATAGATAGAACGAAAGTATCACCGATGATGCAGCATTATCTGAAGACCAAGGACGAGGTGGGAGAGACCATCCTGTTCTACCGTCTGGGAGATTTCTATGAAATGTTCTTTGATGATGCTCAGCTGGTTGCAAGAGAACTGGAGCTGACCCTGACCGGAAAGGACTGCGGACTGGAGGAGCGCGCACCCATGTGCGGGATCCCGTTCCATGCTGCAGACACCTATATCACCCGGTTGATCGATAAAGGCTATAAGGTGGCAATCTGCGAGCAGGTGGAGGATCCGAAGCAGGCAAAGGGACTGGTGGAACGCAAGGTCATCCGTATCGTGACTCCGGGAACCAATATGGCGGAGCAGTCTCTGGAGGAGGACAAGAATCATTATATGATGTGTCTTTCCGAGAGCCGTGGGACCTATGGCATTGCAGTAACGGATATCTCAACCGGCGCATTTCTCTGTACCCGGGTTCAGCGCTGGGCGCAGGTGCTGGACGAGATCATCAAGTATGAGCCCTGCGAGCTGGTGCTTCCGCAGAGCCTGTATCCCCAGAAGGGTTCCGGCGAAATGGAACTGATCCCGGACAGTGTTCCTGTGGAGGATCTGCAGGCCATGGACGAGATCGCGGTCCGGCTGCATATCTCTGAAACAAAAGCACCGAATCATTATTTTGCATACGAAACCGCCAGGGACTCCCTGCTCCGTCAGTTTCATGTCATGTCCGTGGAGGGACTTGGTCTGCATGACTATCCGGAAACCGTGGTAGCTGCAGGCGCCCTGCTGCAGTATATCTCCGATACACAGATGACCGAGGCTGAGCAGATCAATCATCTGCAGTTATACTTTACGGATCAGTACATGGTACTGGACTCTTCAACCCGGAGAAATCTGGAGCTTTGTGAGACCATGCGGGAGAAGCAGAAGAGAGGATCTCTCCTCTGGGTTCTGGACCATACAAAAACAGCCATGGGTGCGAGAAAGCTTCGCTCCTGGGTGGAGCAGCCCCTGCTCCGGAAGGATGCCATCGAAGAACGGCTGGATGTGATCCAGGTTCTTTCTTCCAATACCAGTGACCGGGATGAGATCCGGGAGTATCTGAATGCCATCTACGACCTGGAGCGTCTGATGACCAGGATCTCTCTTCGTACCGCGAACCCCAGAGACCTTCTGGCGTTTAAGCAGTCCATATACTATCTGCCCGGCATCCGCACACAGCTGCGCAGTTATCTCACGGATCATCCGGAACTGAAGATCTTTCAGCGTATGCTGGATGAATATGATGATCTGTCGGATCTATATCAGATGCTGGAGGAGTCCATCGACGAGGATGCTCCCATCACCATCAAGGAGGGCGGGATCTTCCGGCCGGGATATCATGCGGATATCGACGATTTCAAGGAGAAAAAGGCCAACTCGAAGCAGCTGCTTGCAGATCTCGAGGCAAAGGAGGCAGAGGCTACCGGCATCCGCAACCTGCACGTGAAATACAATAAAGTGTTCGGATACTATCTGGAGGTAACCAATTCCTTCAAGAATCTGGTGCCGGACTACTTCATAAGGAAACAGACACTGACCAATGCGGAGCGTTATACCACAGAGGAGTTGAATAACCTGTCAGACATGATCCTCAATGCAGAGGACCGGCTTTTCGCTCTGGAATACCGACTTTACGTAGAGCTTCGGGAGAAGCTGGCCGAAAATGTACGCCGCGTCCAGCATATGGCCGGTATCGTTGCCGAGATCGATGCTCTGGCATCCCTTTCCGTGGCTGCCGTAAAGTATCACTATGTACGGCCGTCCATTAACGAAGCCTCCACAATTTCCATATCCGGAGGACGACATCCGGTGGTTGAACGGGTGCTGGCAAATGACTCCTTCGTTCCCAATGATACGAAGCTGGATCATGAGGTAAACCGGATCGCCATCATTACCGGCCCCAACATGGCCGGAAAGTCCACTTATATGCGGCAGGTAGCCCTCATCGCACTGATGGCACAGATCGGAAGCTTTGTCCCTGCGGATCAGGCGGATATCTGCATCAGTGACCGCATCTTCACCCGGGTCGGAGCAAGTGATGATCTGGCCCAGGGCCAGTCTACATTTATGGTGGAAATGAGTGAGGTTGCCTCCATCCTCAGAAATGCCACCAGGAATTCCCTGATCATTCTGGATGAGATTGGAAGGGGAACGTCCACATTTGACGGACTTTCCATCGCATGGGCCGTGGTGGAGTACATCGCAGATCAGAAGATCCTGGGTGCAAAGACACTCTTTGCAACCCATTACCATGAGCTGTCCGAGCTGGAAGGAAAGCTGGCGGGAGTACAGAACTTCTGTATCGCCATCAAGCAGACATCCGACGGGATCGCATTTCTCCGGAAGATCATCCCCGGAGGTGCAGACCGGTCCTACGGTATCGAGGTGGCCCAGCTGGCAGGCGTTCCCGCAGCAGTGACCAACCGGGCAAGGGTGATCTCCGAGCTTTTGGCAGAGGAGGATCTGACCGGAAATATCCGTCTTCTCCGCGTAAAAGGAGAGGCTGCTGCCGAGGAATTCCAGACAACCCAGCCAAAGCTGGATGAAAAGTCAAATGACAAAATGAATGAAAAGGCGGAAAAGCGTCTGACATCAAAGGAAAAGGAGGTTCTGGCAGAGCTTCGGGATGTGGATCCCAATGCCATGACTCCCATCGCAGCATTATTGACACTGCTCCAGTTAAAGGAGAAATTGAGTAAATGATCCATGTTTTAGACCAGAAAACCATCGATAAGATCGCGGCAGGTGAAGTGATCGAGCGTCCTGCATCCGTAGTTAAGGAGCTGGTGGAGAATTCCATTGACGCCGGTGCCAGCCGTGTCACCGTGGAGATCCGGGACGGAGGGACCACACTGATCCGCGTCACGGATAACGGAAAGGGGATCCCGGCAGAAGAGGTGAAAACTGCGTTTCTGCGGCATGCCACCTCCAAACTGGAAACCGCAGAGGATCTTGTGGGCGTGGAGACCCTGGGCTTCCGAGGCGAGGCTCTGTCCACCATTTCCGCAGTGACACAGGCGGAAATGATCACCAAGACCGCAACAGCCCTTACCGGGATCAAGTATGTGATCCACGGCGGAACGGAAGTGGAATGTAAGGAAATCGGAGCCCCCGACGGGACCACCATTCTTTGCAGGAATATCTTCTTTAATACCCCCGCACGTCTGAAGTTCCTGAAATCAAATATGACCGAGGGGTCCTATATCAATGATCTGATGTCCCATATCGCCTTATCCCATCCCGAGGTTTCCGTGACACTGATCAGCAATGGAAAAACCATTGTGGATACCAGCGGAAACGGCAATCTGAAGGACACTGTCTATACACTGTACGGCCGGGATATCGCTGGAAGTCTGCTGCCGGTTGACTACGAAGCCGGTGAGATCAAGGTGACCGGTTTTATCGGAAAGCCTTTCCTGGCAAGAGGCACCCGGAGCTTTGAAAACTATTTCGTCAACGGGCGTTATATCAAGTCACCGGTGATCAACCGCGCCATTGAAGAAGCATATAAAACCTATATCATGCAGCACAGGTTCCCGTTCACCGTATTATTCCTGGATCTTCCAAAAGAAGAGTGTGACGTAAATGTGCATCCTACCAAGCGTGAATTCAAGTATCAGAAGGAAAAGGAGCTGTTCTCCTCCGTCTTTCATGCTGTCGCAAATGCGCTGGCGGATAAGACGATGATCCCGGATGTAAGTGAGGATTACGGGACCAGGCAGAAGCAGTTCACACCGGCGGCATCCACTCAACCGAACAGACCTGTATCATCTATGCCTGCACAGTCCATGGAGCGGCCCAGTGTCACAACGGACAGACCAGTGGAGCGTCCGTCTTTCACTCCGGACAGGCCGACATCTGCTGCCCCTGCTTCCGGCACCGTATCCGGGGTACGGGAAGAGTCTTCCTATGGCCGGTCCGTATCAAAGCCTGCCGCAGGAAATGGTTCCTATCAGATCCTGGAAGCCTTAATGCCAAAGGCCTTCCGTGAACAGCTGAAGGAAAAGGCTGAAAAGGAACAGGCCATCCTGGCGGAGGAAAAAGAGACAGAAGAAGCGGCAGCAGCTGTTCAGAATGAGAAGTATGAGCAGGCAAAGCTTACGGATGAAAACTATCTGTCAAAGGAGGCCGGCCCGGATGTAAAAGTCATCGGACAGGTCTTCAACACCTACTGGATCACCCAGTATGGCGACAATCTGTATTATATGGATCAGCATGCGGCCCATGAAAAGGTGAACTATGAGCGGTTCCTGAAAGAATTCAAAACCCGCTCCGTACACAGCCAGAGGATCTTTCCGCCGAAGCTGATCACGCTTACCGCACCGGATAAGGCAGCCGTGCTGGATCATCTGGACAGCTTTACGGAGGCTGGATTTGAACTGGAGGACTTCGGAGGAAATGAGATCCGGCTCTCTGCACTTCCGGTCAATCTGCTGGGTCTTTCAGGAGAGGATATCTTCCTGGAGTTTGCAGCCTACCTGTCGAAGGGTGTATCCGGCGTAACGGAGGATATCTTCGTTCATAAGCTTGCTACCATGGGCTGTAAGAGCGCCATCAAGGGAAACCAGCACATCACGGTGCCTGAGGTTGAGCAGCTGCTTCGGGAGCTGATGACTCTGGACAATCCATATACCTGTCCCCACGGAAGACCTACCATCGTGCGGATCACGAAAGAGGAACTTGACAAACGGTTCAAGAGAATTGTAGAGTAAGTGACTCAGAGGATTAAGGAATCGGAGGATCAAAGGTTGGATACTGATATGAATAAAGATCAGAAAGACACAGCTATGGATCTTCGGATCAAACCTCCCCTTATCATCCTGACAGGTCCTACGGCTGTCGGAAAGACCGGCCTGTCCATCGCATTGGCTAAGGCATTGGATGGAGAGGTCATTTCAGCAGACTCCATGCAGGTCTATAAACGGATGAATATAGGGACCGCAAAGATCCGGCCGGAGGAGATGCAGGGAGTTCCGCATCATCTCATCGATATCCTGGAGCCTACGGAACCCTTTGATGTGGTTCAGTTTCAGGAGCGAGGCAAAAATGCCATACGTGAGATCCTGGAGCGGGGGCATATGCCCATTGTTGTGGGAGGAACCGGCTTCTATATCCAGGCCCTGCTTTACGATATCGATTTTACGGAAGAAACGGATACCGAGCTTCGAGCCAGGCTGGAAAAGCAGGCCGAAACGGAAGAGGGCCGTCTGGCTCTGATCGAGGAGCTGAAAAAGGTGGATCCGGAAGCACTGAATACCATTCATCCGAATAATCTGAAGCGGGTGATCCGGGCGGTGGAATTCTACCGGATGCATGGCAGTCCCATTTCCAGGCATAATGAGACCGAACGGCAGAAGACCTCTGCCTATAACAGCAGGTATTTTGTCCTTACGGACGATCGGGCCCGCCTGTACAGCAGGATCGAACAGCGTGTGGATGAAATGCTGGAGGAAGGACTTGTCTCCGAGGTGCAGCAGCTGAAGGACGAAGGCCTGAACGAAAGCCACATATCCATGCAGGGCATCGGATATAAGGAGATCCTGGAATATCTGAACGGCCGCTTAGATCTGGAAACTGCCGTGAGTACTCTGAAACAAAATACCAGACATTTTGCCAAGCGTCAGCTCACCTGGTTCCGCAGGGAACGAGATGTGATCTGGCTGGACCGGACAGAGCATCCCTCTGACGAGGAGCTTCTGCGGCTGATCCTGATGAATACGAAAGGCATGAAAATAATATGAATAACACTACCGAAACAAGAAAAAAATACTATCTGGAACTGGGGATCGACGAGAAGGTTTATGATCTCTGCGAGGAGATCGAGGCCGGTCTCTCGGAACGCTTTTCCGCCATAGATGAGATCGCAGAGCAGAATCAGGTCAAGGTGATCAAGGCAATGCAGAAGGCACGGCTGGAGGAGTCACATTTGTACGGGACCACGGGCTACGGCTATAATGACAGCGGCCGTACAGCTCTGGAGGAGATTTATGCGGACGTGTTCCGGACAGAGGATGCGCTGGTGCGTCAGCAGATCACCTGCGGAACCCACGCCCTTTCCATCGCCCTCGCCGGAAACCTTCGGCCGGGAGATGAGATCCTTTCCATCGCCGGCAAGGTATATGATACTCTGCAGGGTGTCATCGGGATCCGTCCCGAACCGGGTGCCCTTTCGGAATTCGGCATCACCTACCGTGAGGTTCAGCTCACCCCCGACGGAGGATGGGACTTTGACGGGATCCGGGAGGCGGTCCGGCCGGAAACGAAGATCGTACATATCCAGAGATCCAAGGGCTATGACACCCGTCCGTCTCTTTCGGTAGAGCAGATCGGTGAAGCCATCGCCTTTGTGAAGAAGCTGAAGCCTGAAGTGATCTGTCTCGTTGACAACTGCTACGGGGAATTTGTGGAAACCATCGAGCCCTCAGATCTGGGAGCCGACATGGTGGTAGGTTCCCTGATCAAGAATCCCGGCGGCGGGCTGGCACCCATCGGTGGTTATATCTGCGGTACAAAGGAGTGCGTACGGCAGGCAGCGGCCCGTCTGACAACTCCGGGTCTGGAGAAGGAGGTTGGCGCCTCCCTTGGCGTGACAAGGCAGTTCGCACAGGGCCTGTTCCTGGCACCCACGGTGACGGCCTCTGCTCTGAAGGGAGCTATCTTCGCCGCAAATGTATATGAGCGCCTTGGTTTTCATGCCATTCCCAATGCAACCGAAGAACGCTACGATATCATCGAGGCTGTGGAGTTCGGCAAACCGGAGCTGATCCAGGCCTTCTGCGAAGGGATCCAGGCAGCGGCACCGGTGGACAGCTTTGTAAAGCCCATCCCCTGGGCAATGCCCGGGTATGACAGCGAAGTGATCATGGCAGCCGGCGCATTTATCTCCGGAGCGTCCATAGAGCTTTCCGCAGACGCGCCTATGAAGGAACCCTACGCAGTTTATTTCCAGGGTGGTCTTACCTATCCCCATGCAAAGTTCGGTATCATGTGTTCTTTGCAGAAAATGGTAGAAAAAAAGCTGATAGAATGGTAAAATAATTAGTTGACTGTATGATTCCCGAAGAGGCGGAAAGGAATCAGACACATGTCACACGTAAGAATCTCTGATATGGCAGAGACAAATAAACCATATGAAAAGGCAGTACAGTACGGGATCCGATCCCTCAGCGATGCGGAGCTCCTGGCAGTGATCCTTCGAACCGGAACGAAAGATGTCAACGTGATCCATCTGGCAGAGCAGATCCTGTCCTCCCATCCGGTCCATAAGGGCCTTGTGGGACTGAATTATCTCAGTATGGAGGAGCTGACGGAGATCCCGGGCATCGGAAACGTGAAGGCGGTCCAGATCCGGGCCGTGACTGAGCTGTCCCGGCGGATCTCACGGGAAAAGACAAGAGAGCAGGTCCGGCTGAACCAGCCGGAGACCATTGCCGATTACTTCCGGGAAGAGGTCCGTTACCTGGAAAAGGAACGTGTCTATGCGCTTTTCTTTAACTCGGCCTGTTACCTGATCCGGGATGTTCTGATCTCGGAGGGAACCGTGAACCGTTCCCTGGTATCACCGAGAGAGGTATTTCAGGAAGCCCTCCGATGCGGAGCCGTGAACCTGATCCTGTTGCACAATCATCCTTCGGGTGATTGCGAACCCAGCGCTGCAGATCTGGAGCTGACCCGGCGGTTTAAGAGCGCCGGTGCCATCCTCGGCATCACGCTGCTGGATCATATCATCATAGGGGGAAGCAGCTACGTCAGCTTCTCCGAACGAGGTTTGTTAGATGAAGTTTAATCCGAAAAAAGATATATCTCCCAAGTATCTGTTCCTGGCACTTTCCGTGATCTGCATCATTCTTCTCGGATTGTCCCTGTTTTCCGATTCTCTTGTGCTGAAGCTGAAGGAAACCTTCGGCAACTTTATCGCGCCCATGCAGGAGGGCGTCAGCGGTATCGGAGAATGGGTGGAGGATCGTTTCCTGGTATTTGGGGACGTGAAGGAGCTCCGGAAGGAAAATGATACGCTGAAAAAGCGGAATGAAGAACTGGAGGATCAGATCGCCAAGAATCAGGCAGAGCTGACCGAGCTGGCAGAGCTTCGCGCCCTGTATCAGCTGGATCAGATGTATCCGGATTATAATACCACAGCCGCCCGGATCTTCTCTGTGGAGAATACCGGCTGGTTTAATGAATTCTACATCAACAAGGGGCTGAATGACGGGGTCTATAAGGACTGCAACGTTCTTTATGACGGCGGTCTTCTGGGCATCGTCACCGAGTCCTATGACAGCTATGCACGGGTAATGGCCATTGTGGATGACCGGTCCAAGGTGACCGGCTCCATCGGCCCGAGCAGTGCGCTTTGTACCATTGAGGGAAGTCTGACCAATTATGAGCAGGGATACCTGATCGCCACGGATATCGATAAAGAGGCAAAGGTCAGCGTGGGAGACAGGGTGATCACATCAAATGTATCCGATCGTTTCCTCTATGGTCTCACTATCGGCTATGTAACAGAGATCATCCCGGATCCCAATAACCTGACGGTTACCGCAAGGATCAAGACGGCTGTTGATTTCAGCTCCGTCCGGGATGTACTTGTGATCACAGACAGAAAACAGGAAGTGACGTATTAAAAATGCGTAGAGTCGCAGTTCTCACAATCTTACTGATCCTTTCCTTCCTGCTTCAGACAACGGTTTTCTCCCTGCATGATCTGACAGGACCTGCGCCGAACCTGACGCTGATCCTCACCATGTCCTTTGGTATCATGCGAGGCAGAAAGGAAGGTCTGCTGACCGGCTTTTTCTCCGGTCTTCTTTATGACCTGTTTTTCGGGTCCTATCTGGGTATCTATGCTTTTGTCTACATGACCATCGGCTATCTGAACGGTCGATTCCACAAGAAATATCTGATGGAAGATATCAGTCTTCCCGTACTGATCATCATCGTGGACCAGCTGGTACTGGATATGATCACATTTATCGGCAATTTCCTGCTGCGCAACCGCGTGAATCTGGGCTATATGTTCGTTCACCACATGCTGCCGCAGCTGCTTTATGATGTACTTCTCACCGTGCTTGTGTACAGGATATACCTTCGTATCAACCGGCACCTGCGCAGAAAGGCGGCGGAAAGTTGAAGCTGTTTAAGGAGTTTTTGATCTATATAAAGGACCTCTTTGTAGAGTATATCAAGAGTCGTATCTTTCCGGTTACGATTCTGTTTTTCGTGCTCATGATCATCCTTGTGAACCGCCTGTTCTACCTTCAGATCCGGCAGGGTGAGACCTATACGGATGATCTGGTGGTACGGACGGAAAAAACTCTGACGATCCCCTCCATCCGTGGCAATATCTACGACAGGAACGGAAAGCTTCTGGCCGGGAGCAAGATGACCTACAACCTGACCTTTGGAAATGATTCCCAGCTTTCCAAAAAAGCGGAGGAGATGGGTGTCTCCGAAAATGAACTGAAAAACGGGATCATCGCCGATACCATTCAGATCCTGGAGACCCAGGGAGATAAGCTTCGTCTGGACTTCCCCATTGAGTATAAGCATAATACCTACAGCTATACGATAAATGA
This sequence comes from uncultured Lachnospiraceae bacterium, assembly GCA_902792005.1. GTDB lineage: Bacteria > Bacillota > Clostridia > Lachnospirales > Lachnospiraceae > Eubacterium_Q. The sequence goes on along the minus strand of CADAXW010000006.1, from coordinate 76,429 downwards.
AGCCTCAAAGGAGGGCTTCCTTCGTGATGTCTATGGTGCCAGCTCCTATGATGAACTGACAGAAGAAGAGAAGCGCAGTACTGCAACCCAGGTCATGGATGTATTAAAGGAACGCTTCGAGCTTTCCGATGAATATCAGGGAACAAAAGAGCTTCAGATCCTGGGCTGCCGCTATATGCTGTGGCTGAATCGTTTTAAGCAGTATGTGCCTGTTGAGATCGCACAGGACATTTCCGAAAAGAGCCGTTCCACCATCCTGGAGCATCAGGACCGCCTTCTGGGCATGGATATCTCCGTGGATTCGGAACGGGAGTATAAGGATGCAAAATACTTTGCGCATATCATCGGCTACGTGGGCAAGGCCTCCGATGAGGATCTGGCCCGTCTCAACACGCCGGATGCTGCGCTCCAGTATACGGAAAATGATGTGGTGGGCAAGACCGGGATCGAGCAGATCTACGAGGCAGAGCTTCACGGCCGGGACGGAAGCGAGACCATGCTGGTAGATAACCTGGGTAAGGTCATGGAGATCACGGAAACCCGTGCCGCCGAAGCCGGACAGGATGTATACCTGACCATTGATGCCGATCTCACCAAATACTGCTACGACATGCTGGAGAAGGAGATCGCATCCATTCTTGTTGCCCACATCAATAACTATTCCGAGGCTCCGGAGTTTAATGAGACCAACATCATCCCGATTACGGATGTATATGCAGCCCTCTTCGGGAATAACCAGATCCGTCTGGACCGGATGACGGAACCCACCGCAACGGATCATGAAAAGTACATTTACAAGCTGATCGAACGATATAAATCGGATGTTCTCAGCACACTGAAGGGTGAATTCACGAATTCCCCCACAGCCGTAGGCGGCCTTTCCAGAGAATATCAGGATTATATGGAGTATATCTGTGAGATGCTGGCAAAGGAAGGCTTATATGACCGGGAGAAGGTAAGTGATACCGATGCCACCTTCGTCAGCTATGTAAACGGAAAGCTCAGTCTTCAGAATTATCTCCGGTATCTGATCAGTATCGAAGCCGTGGATGTCGCATCCATCGAGAAGGAAGATACCTACTATGATTCCGAGGAGATCTACCAGATCCTTTATAAGTTCATTCTGGAATATCTGGATACGGATTCCAGCTTCGCGAAAATGATGATCCGTGTCATGATCCAGAGAGATACCATCTCCGGAAAAGACGTGATCGACCTGCTTTATGAGCAGGGTGTACTTGATAAGGAAAAGGATCAGGAATACAAGGATTATTCCGCAGGCGCTTACAGCTCCTATGACTTTATGCTGATGAAGATCAAGAAGCTGGACATTACCCCTGCCATGCTGGCTCTGAAGCCCTGTTCAGGCTCCGTGGTCGTAACCGACGTAAGGAACGGAGAGGTCCGGGCACTGGTCAGCTATCCCAGCTATGACAACAATTATCTGACGAACTATGTGGATAATGATTATTATCAGAAGCTGCTGGATGATCAGACCATGCCGCTGATCAACCGCGCACTTACCACCCGGACAGCGCCGGGTTCCACATTCAAAATGATATCCTCCATTGCCGGTGTTCAGGAAGAAGGTATCCTCCTGGAGGAAGAGATCCGGGATGAGGGTATCTTCGATAAGGTATATACCAAGCCGGCCTGCTGGCTTTATAACAAGAACGGAGACACTCACGGAAATGTGGATATTCCCAAGGCTCTGGATGTTTCCTGTAACTATTTCTATTACGTACTGGGCTACCGCCTTTCCACAAAGAGCGGTAAATATGTGGACTCGGAGGGTATCAAGGCCCTTGCCAAGTATGCGGCAAAGTTCGGTCTGGATGCAAAGACCGGAATCGAGCTGGATGAGATCTCACCGCACATCTCCGATAATGATGCGGTTATCTCAGCCATTGGACAGGGTAAGAACTCCTTTGCGCCCATTCAGTTGTCCCGGTATGTATCCACCATAGCAAACGGTGGAACCTGCTATGATTTCACCATTCTGGACCGGATCGAGGACGGCAATGGCAAGGTGGTGCGGACCAACAAGCACAATGTCCATTCCACCGTTGAAATACCGGAAGCCCTATGGGGCAAGGTCAAGGAAGGTATGCGTCTTGTTGTAACGGATGACCTGGAAAGCGACAAGATGCTGAACGGGATCAAGGTTGAGGTGGCCGGTAAAACGGGAACGGCGCAGGAGAATAAGAACGATCCGTCCCACGGTCTGTTCGTTTCCTACGCACCCTTTGACTCACCGGAGGTTTCCGTCACAACGGTCATCCAGAACGGCTATGCTTCCTCCAATGCAGCGGAGCTGACCGGTTTCATTTACGCTTATATGTATGACAAGGAGGCTCTGGCCAACTCACAGCTGACCGGTGCAGGTTCCCTGTCCGACTAAACTCCGACTAAATTCCGAAAGGATCCTTATGTTTAAGAAGTATAAATTACGGGACTTCAATTTCATACTTGCTCTTTCGGTGATCGTACTGATGGTTCTGGGTGTTTTCCTGATCAACAGTGCGGATTCCTCGTTCACCATTAAGCAGGCCGTCGGTGTAGCCATGGCTGTGGTCATCATCATCGTGGTTTCCCTGGTGGATTATCACCTGTGGCTGAATCTCTACCTGCTGGTCTACGGAGTCGGGATATTCTTCCTGCTTGCCGTTCTTTTCTTCGGAAATACCGTGAATAACGCAACCCGCTGGTTCACCCTGGGCGGTATCACCTTCCAGCCCTCGGAGCTGGCAAAGCCGGCCATGATCATCTTCATGGCGGCCCTGCTGCAGCGGCTGGTGGAAGAGGATAAGGTATCCCGCATCAAGGGACTTCTGCTGTTTGCAGGAAGCGTGGCGGTCCCCACATTTCTTATTTTCCGACAGCCGGACCTTTCCACGACCCTTTGTCTTGTGATCGTCATGATCCTGATGCTTTACCTGGCCGGCCTCAGCTATAAGGTGATCTTCATCGCACTTCTGATCCTGATCCCTGCAGCCAGCATCTTTATCTGGTATATCCAGCAGCCGGATCAGAAGCTTCTGAACCCCTATCAGGTAGAGCGTATCATGTCCTTCATCAACCCGTCGGACTATATCGAGAACAACCTGCAGCAGCTGAATTCCGTCATGGCCATCGGTTCAGGGCAGCTTTGGGGCAAGGGTCTGAACCCCGGTCCGGATGTGGTCACGGTGTCCAGTTCCCGCATGATCTCAGAGCAGCAGACTGACTTTATTTTCTCGGTCATCGGCGAGTCCTTCGGCTTTGTGGGAAGCATATTCGTTATTGCAATCATTCTGCTCATAGTGTTACAATGTATAAGGGTATCCAGAAGGGCGAAGGATACCGGAGGCATGTTGTTAGCCGGGGGAGCTGCATGTCTTTTTGCCATTCAGTCATTTATCAATATCGGAGTGGCAACCGCGGTGCTTCCGAACACCGGAATCCCGCTTCCGTTCATCAGTTACGGACTGACTTCACTGCTCAGTTCCGCCATTTTGATCGGAGTGGTTCTGAATGTGGGAATGCAGCCGGAGAGGTACTGATACTTATCAATTTGGGGGATAATGTATGAACGTTGTACTAATCGCTCATGATCCGAAGAAGAAGCTGATGCAGAATCTCTGTATCGCCTATCGCGGGATCCTGAGTCATCACACTTTGTATGCAACCGAAACAACCGGCAGACTGGTTGAAGAGGTGTCCGGCCTGAACGTGCATAAGTTTCTGGCGGGCCATCTCGGAGGCGTACAACAGATCGGAACACAGATTGAAAGCAATCAGATGGATCTGGTCATCTTTATGAGGGATCCGATGATGCATATGACAGCAACTAATGACTTTGTGAACATCTGCACCTTATGTGACGTTCACAATATTCCCATTGCCACAAATCTTGCCACAGCGGAGCTTATGATCAAGTCCCTGGAGCGCGGAGATCTTGACTGGCGTGATTTGTATAAGCACTGATTATGAAAAAAGGCGTAATTTATATCATCTTTATCCTGGCACTGACGATCGGACTCATGCTCTGGAGTTTCTTCCGAAGCCGTTCCTTTGAGGATGCATACACCGGAAATGTGGACATTTCCGGCGATATGAAGGGTCTTTCCACATCGCCCCTGCCCGGGTTTTCTTCACGTTATGCCGTAATCGCGGAGAATGAGGAGATAAATGCAGAGGATTTTGCAGACAGCACCTTTGCAGCCATCATGGTAAATAACGAAACAAAAGAGTGTCTCGTGGCACACAATGTGCATGAGAGGATCTACCCGGCCAGTATGACAAAGCTGTTGACCGGGATTGTTGTGTGTGATGCCATAGAAGCAGGCGAGATCAGCATGGATGAGATCATTGAGGTGGGACACGATATCCAGTTTGATGATACACTTGCCGTTCAGAGTTCACTTTCCAGCGGAAGCAAGATCTCCGTCCGGAATCTGCTGACTGCACTCATGCTTTCCTCCTACAACGATTATGCCATCATCCTGGCAGAGCGGATCGGCGGAAGCGTGGAGGGCTTTGCAAAGCGCATGAATGAAAAGGCCAGAGCCATCGGCGCAACGAACACACATTTTACCAATCCCCACGGTCTGGATGACCTGGATCATTATACCACTGCCTATGACATGTACCTCATCGTCAATGCAGCTGAGGAGTATGAGATCCTGCAGGAGATTGACAAGTATAAGGATTACACCTACTCCTATGAAGACGGTGCCGGCAACACCTGGGAGGATACCGCAACTGCCACCAACCACTTCATCTCGGAGCAGGGAACCCTGCCGTCCAACATTGAGATCCGCGCATGGAAGACCGGAACCACCACCGGTGCCGGCAACTGCCTTACCATGAATGTGCTGATCAATAATAAAAGCTATACCATGATGGTATCGGACAAGATATCCAAGGACGACCTGTATCAGAAATACAGCGTACTCTTTAACATGGCGGACTGACAGGTATCTGACAGGAATCTGACAGAAACATAAGAATCATTTTTGAACTAAGAAACAGGATCGGAGAACGGATCAGAAAATGGATCGTAAAATGGATCGTAAAATGGATCGAAAAAAGAATAAGAACAGAAAAGTGGTCCGGATGACAAAAAGGATCCAGATCAACTCAGCGCTGATCATCTTCGGTATCATTCTGCTTTACGTTGTGATGAGTGTTATTTTGTCCCTTCGGAAGGAACCCATCACCACTTATAAGGTCAATGCCAGCAACATCAACAACAATATCATCTGTGATGGTATCGCACTCCGGCAGGAGAAGGAGATCAGCTCGGATAAGTCCGGCTATGTCTGCTACTTCGTACGTGACGGAGACAAGGTCTCCAAAAATGCGGCCGTCTGTACCGTGGATGAGACCGGAAGCCTGATCCAGTCTGTAGAGAAGAAGGACGCGGACGACGCCAAGTTCAGCAGCTCGGATTATCTGGAGATTCGTTCCACCATCGATACCTTCAAGACCAGCTACTCCGATACGGAGTTCTATCAGGTATACAACTTCCGTAACACCATCGAGAGCAAGGTCATGGAAATGGCGAACCAGCTGATCATGAAGGAGTATTCCGCACAGGGCTCCACAGCAAAGACCACGGTTCGAAATATGACAGCCCCCGAAAGCGGGATCATTACCTATTTCACGGACGGCTATGAGAAGCTGACGCCGGAGACCCTTCAGGAATCTGACTTTGACAAGACCAAATATACCAGGAAATCCCTGAAGAGCGGTGAGATCGTGGAATCCGGCAGTACCATTTACAAGCTGATCTCCAGCGAGTCCTGGAGTGTCTGCTGTTATATCACCATCGACCAGGCGAATACTCTGGCAGATGAGAACTCTCTGATCTATTCCATCAACAATTCTGATGCGGAGATCAGCTCCAAGTACGATATGATCCGCACCGAGAACGGATATATCCTTGTACTTCCGCTGGAAAAGTACATGATCGATTATGTGGATGAGCGCTTCCTTTCCGTGGAGATCATCCTGGATCAGTATGAAGGACTCAAGGTCCCGAACTCAGCTATCATTGAAAAGCAGGTATACAAGGTTCCCATTGAGTATCTGACGGCCGGAGGAGATGAGACCGCCAGCAACAAGCTTTATGTCCAGTCCACCGATGAAGAGGGCAATGCAACCGTAAAGGAAGCAGATACCACCATCTATCAGAAGGATGAGAAATTCATCTATGTGGATCCGGTTTCCTTCTCGGATTCCGATGTCCTCATCAAGCCGGACTCCAAGGACACCCTGCAGGTATCCAAGCTGGAGCATACGACACTGAAGGGCGTTTTCATCGCAAACAAGGGCGTTGCGGAGTTCTCCAAGATCAATGTCATCAAGGAGGGCGAGGAGTTTACCATCGTGGATACGAAGGACCGGCTCCGTCAGTTTGATAATATAGTCATGGATTCTTCCCAGGTAACGGAGAACCAGATCATATATTAGTTTTTTAGCATATTTTAGCAATAATCAGCAAAAAGAAGGTTTAATCAAATGATCACTGAGAACTACAAAGAAGTGGAAGCAAAGGTACGGGCAGCAGCGGTACGCGCCGGAAGAGCACCCGAGGAGGTCACCCTCATTGCCGTATCAAAGACGAAGCCCCTGGAGGACATAGAGCAGCTCATCGCCATCGGTGTCCGGGAATTCGGAGAGAACAAGCCGCAGGAGCTAAAAAGCAAGTATGAGGCGGTATCCACGCCGGTACATTTTCATCAGATCGGACACTTACAGACCAACAAGGTGAAGTACATCATCGACAAGGCGGTCCTGATCCATTCCGTGGACTCCATGCATCTGGCGGAGCAGATCCAGAAGGAAGCGGAGAAACGGGGAATCACCGCAGAGGTGCTGATCGAGGTAAATGCGGCAGAAGAGGAGACAAAGTTCGGAATCACCATCGCCGAAGCGCCCCAGCTGGTACGGGAGATCAGCCAGCTTCCGAATGTGAAGATCCGGGGGCTTATGACGATCGCGCCCTTTGTGGACGATCCGGAAGAAAACCGTCCGGTTTTCCGTGCGATGAAACAATTATTACTTGACATAAAATCACAAAGAATAGATAATGTAGACATGAGTGTGCTCTCGATGGGAATGACCAATGATTATGAGGTTGCCATCGAAGAGGGCGCGACCATGGTACGCGTGGGCACTGCGATCTTCGGCGCCCGGGACTATGGTACGATATAACTTTTATGAATATTATAAAAGAGTAAAAGGGAAAAAGAAAAAGGGAGAAAAAGAATGGCGAAAGGTAGAAAGAGCTTTCTGGATTATTTCCGTGTAAGCGAAGCTGACGATGACGATTACGATGAGGATAACGACGATCTCTTTGATGAAGAAGATGATGATGAAGAGGGATTTTCGTTCATCAAAAAGAGGAAAGATAAGAAGCCTGCTGCACAGAAGCCAGCACCTCAGCCGGCTCCGCGCCCACAATATTCACAGCCCACACCGGCTGCGGCGCAGAGACAGCCTGCATATCAACCTGCATATCAGTCGTCTGCAGCTACCGGGAATTATACTGCAGCATCCACAAGTCGTAAGAAAACTTCAAGACCGGAGGATAGCAAATTGGTTTCCTTTGATAATCAAAAGCGTTCAAACTATAAACCCAGCAGTGAGGTATACGTGATCAAGCCTCAGGAATTCGATGATGCACAGACCGTATCCGATTTTCTGAAGGATGGAAAGACCATCGTGATCAACATGGAAGGAATCCAGCTGGATCCCGCACAGCGCATCATCGACTTTATCGGCGGTGCATGCTATGGTCTTGGCGGTGACCTGAGAGCGATCTCTTCCAATATCTTCATCGCAGCACCCCATAATATCGAGGTGTCCGGAGATCTGAGAGACGAGATACTGAATGAGTCCACCTTGTCACCTCAGCTTGGAAAGTATTAAAGATCATATCACAGGAATTGTTTTTTAGAGGGGTAGTCGTACATGCTTACACCGGTTGATATTCAACAGAAAAAATTTAAATCCGGGCTTGGTTACAACAAGGATGATGTGAATCAGTTCTTCCATGAAGTATCTGTCAGCTATGAGGAGTTGTATCGATCGAATGCAGATCTGAAGGAGAAGGTCATCACCATGACCGATACTCTGCAGCATTATAAGGCTACAGAGGACAATCTTCAGAAGTCTCTCATGATCGCTGAGAAGACCACAGAGGAGCAGAAGACCAATGCGCAGCGGGAAGCCAGAAACATCGAGGCGGAAGCACGCAGCCGTGCCAATGAGATCGTAAAGGATGCACAGGCACAGCTTGCCTATATGGAGCAGCGCATGGAGGAGCTCCGTGATCAGTATGCTGAATATAAGCAGAGGTTTACGGATACGATCCGGGACCATTTGCGTCAACTGGGTGAGTGGGACTTTGATCCCGAAAATGATATGTCTACAAGAGCACCGAAAGAACAACCGAAGCAGGAGGATACCTTTGGCCGCGGCGGCGGACTCGGCGGTATGGATGGAGATTATGGTTTCCAGTTTACCGATGGTCCTTCGTCAGGAGAAGGCGGACTCGGAGGCGGCGGAGGTATCGGTCAGTCCAGGGACGAGCGCCGCAGCAGTGCAACCAATGTATATGGGTCTGTGCTTGGCGGTAAGGGAATCGATCCCTTCGGAGGAATGTAGCATATATTAGATGATCAATGCCACGGGGACAGTTTCAGCAGAACTGTCCCCTGTGTTATTTTTCAAAAAAGGAATACTGACATGCATAAGAAAAAATATTTCATATTGACACTTGGCGTCCTCCTGATCGTTTTATTTGATCAGCTGACGAAGATAATCGTTGTTAACAATCTGGCCCTGGGCGAAAGCAAGCCTGTGATCGAGGGGGTTTTTGAATTCCAGTACCTTGAAAACACCGGAATGGCCTGGGGGATGTTATCGAATAAGACCTGGCTTCTGGCCATCTTCAGCATCGTGCTGATGGCAGGACTGATCTATGTCTATCATAACATCATCGGATCCAGATATTACCTGCCGCTCCGGATCCTGATCGGCTGCATCATCGGCGGGGCCATCGGAAATCTCATTGACCGGATCCGTCTGGGCTATGTCGTAGATTTCCTGTACTTTAAACTGATAAATTTCCCCATATTCAATGTGGCGGATATCTTTGTAACCGTCAGCGTGATCCTGATTTTGATCCTGCTTATTTTCAAGTACAAGTGGAAGGATCTGGACGTTCTCCTGGGAGATAAGATCCGGCTGGAGGACGGAAGCTATGTTGAGAAAAGAACAGGAAAGTCAGAAAAAACTGAAAAAGCGAAAGACGCTGTAACAGCAGAAGATACTGATAATGACAAGTAGATTTAAAGGTGATCAAATATGGATACCCGGATGGAAGAGACACACAATTTCATAGAGCTGACACCGGAGCCGGAGCAGGAGGGAATGCGTCTGGATAAATACCTGGCCGAAAGTCTGCCGGAGTATTCCAGAAGCTATCTGCAGCAGCTGATCAAAAGCAGTGCTGTATCCGTGAATGAAAAGGCTGTGAAGGCATCCTATCAGGCAAAATGTGGGGACTTCGTCCATATCGTGATCCCCGAGACCGAAAAGCTCGAGATCCAGCCGGAGGATCTGCCTCTGGAGATCCTTTATGAGGATCCCCATCTGCTGGTGGTAAACAAGCCCCAGGGCATGGTGGTTCATCCTGCTGCAGGACATGACTCAGGAACCCTGGTCAACGCTCTGATGTATCACTGCGGAGACTCGCTTTCCTCCATCAACGGAGTCCAGCGGCCGGGCATTGTACATCGTATTGATAAAGATACCAGCGGACTTCTTGTGGTCTGCAAATCCGACCAGGCACACAGAGGCCTGGCACTTCAATTTGCGGAGCATAGTATTCATCGGATCTACACCGCCATCTGTCACGGACGGATCCAGGAGGGCGGTACCGTGGACGCACCGCTGGCCCGGGATCCAAAGGATCGAAAACGGATCTCCATCCAGCAGGGCGGAAGACGGGCGGTAACACATTATGAACCGGTGGAAGCACTGAAACAGGAGTTTACTCTGATCCGATGCATCCTGGAAACCGGACGGACACACCAGATCCGGGTTCATATGGCATCTCTGCATCATCCCATCCTGGGAGATCCGGTCTATGGTCCCCGGAAATGTCCCTTCAACCTGGAAGGACAGCTTCTGCATGCAGGGACCCTCGGGTTTATACATCCGGTGACCGGAGAAGAGATGGAGTTTACAAGCGAGCTGCCGGCGCATTTTACAAAGATTCTGCGCCATTTGCAAAACTAAGAGACGAACGAAGGTGATTGATATGGCAGGCATAAATACCAGCGAACTGAATCAGAAGAACACCTCCGGGGAAGATATCACCCGGGAGTTTCGCAGCGTTGCCACAAGGGTTTCTGTTGTCAGCATCATCGGCAATATCATCCTTACGGTGATCAAGCTGCTTGCCGGTATCTTTGCAAATTCCGGAGCAATGATCAGTGATGCCGTGCATTCTGCATCCGACGTGTTCAGCAGCTTTATCGTCATCATCGGCGTTCGCATGTCCGGACGTTCCGCCGATAAGGATCACCCTTACGGCCATGAGCGCTTCGAGTGCGTGGCTGCCCTGATCCTGGCGCTGATCCTGGCCATTGCCGGCTGGGAGATCGGCCAGTCCGCCGTAGCGAAGATCCGTTCCGGAAGCGACGGTATCGAGATCCCCGGTGTCTTTGCCATGATCACAGCCTGTGTATCCATTGTCGGCAAAGAGGCCATGTACTGGTATACCAGAGCCGCTGCAAAGCGGATCCATTCCACGGCACTGGAGGCAGAGGCCTGGCATCACAGAAGCGATGCCCTTTCCTCCGTCGGTGCCCTGATCGGTATCGCCGGCGCCAGAATGGGACTTCCCATCCTTGAGCCCATCGCCAGTCTGATCATTTGTATATTTATTTTTAAAGTAGCCTATGATGTGTTCCGTAATTCCATCGACCAGATGGTGGATCATCGTTGTGATGATGCCGTGGAGGAACATTTACGTAAATGTGCCCTGGAACAGAGGGGCGTCGAGGGAGTGGACATGCTGCAGACACGCATGTTCGGGCCCCGGATCTACGTGGATCTGGAGATCTGTGTGGACGGAGCCATGTCACTGACCGAGGCACATGATATTGCAGAACGAGTGCATGACGCACTGGAAAATACATTTCCCGAGATCAAACACGTGATGGTTCACGTGAACCCTGTCCAGGACGTCAGTCACCGTCATCGAACGGAGTGATTTGAATGAGTATAACGAAGAGTCGTTATTTTGGAGACAAGAATTTTTATAAAATGGTACTTGGCATCGCCGTCCCCATTGTGATCCAGAACGGAATCTCAAACTTTGTGAGCCTGCTGGACAACATCATGGTGGGGCAGATCGGCACGGAGCAGATGTCCGGCGTTGCCATCGTAAATAATCTGATCTTTATCTACTTCCTCTGCATGTTCGGAGGCATGTCCGGCGTCGGGATCTTCACGGCGCAATACTACGGATACAAGGATGACGAGGGCATCCGGCATACATTTCGCTATAAGTTCTGGCTGGGGCTGATCATCGCCATTGCAGCCATTGTTGTGCTGCTGATCTTCGGATCCGCCCTGATCGAAAGCTACCTCAGCGGAAGCGAGGACGGGGGAGACCTGGCAGCTGCCCAGATGTATGGCGAGGATTATCTGAAGGTGATCCTGATCTCGCTGCCGGCGATCTTTGTGAGCATGATGTATTCCAGCACCCTGCGGGAGTGCGGGCAGACCAAGGTTCCCATGTTCGCCAGTGTTGTGGCCGTCATAGTCAACCTGATCTTCAACTATCTGCTGATCTTCGGAAAGCTGGGATGCCCGAAGCTGGGCGTCATCGGTGCGGCTATCGCAACCGTGCTTTCCAGATATGTGGAAATGTTCATTGTTATCATCTGGAGCATCCGGCACAAGCACAGTCATAAGTACTTCCAGGGCTTGTACCGTACCCTTCGGGTGCCATGGAACCTTGTTAAGAAGTTCTTCCTCACCGGTATGCCGATCCTGATCAATGAGGCACTCTGGTCCGTGGGTGTGGCCCTTCTGGCACAGGCCTACAGCACCAGAGGGTTAAATGTGGTAGCCGGACAGAACATCGCCAATACCATCAATAACCTGTTCAATATCGTATTTATCGCCATGGGAGATGCCGTGGCCATTCTGGTGGGGCAGGCCCTGGGAGCAGGAGAGCTGGAGAAGGCAAAGGACTGGACCCGGAAGCTGATCGTTGCCGGAATGCTCAGTGCGCTGGTCACGGGCAGCATCATGTTCATGACCTCAGGATTGTTCCCCCAGATCTATAATACCAATGATACTGCGCGGGAGATCGCAACTGCATTTATCATGGTCCAGGCGGTGGCCATGCTGAAGGATTCCTTCCTGCACTGCAGCTATTTTGCCCTTCGTTCCGGTGGAAAGACCATCATCACCTTCCTGTTTGACAGCGTGTTCATGATGGCCGTTTCGGTTCCGCTGGCCTACGTACTCAGCCGATTTACCGACATTTCCGTGGTCTGGATCTTTGCCCTGGTGCATGTAGCGGATCTTCTGAAATGTATCATCGGATACATCCTCCTGAAGAAGGGTGTCTGGATCCGAAATATTGTAAAAGAGTGATACGAAAAGAATGATAATATACTGCAAAAAATGCATATTTTCTTGCTATCTTTCGGAAAAATCGATATAATTGTTATCAGATTTAGGTTAAAGGAGGTGTTTTATTGAGTAACAAGGAAATCTACAAAAAAACGTTAACCTTTTCCCTTCATCGCTTCCTCTTTAACACCTGTGCATTGATCGGTGTCGGTCTTTTGGCTGTGGGCGGCTTCATTCTGATGGATAAGCTGACAGATAAAGGTTTGATCGGTCTTGCCATCGGCGTGTTGTTCGGCATTGTCATAGTTGCTGTGGTAGCGCATTTCTTTGCCTACACCTTCCAGGCAGGCCAGATCGCCATGATGACCAGGGCAGTGACAGAGGGCACTCTTCCGGATGATGTATATGCGGAAGGAAAGCGTATGGTGAAGGAACGTTTTACCACCGTTGCCATTTATTATGCAGCAACGAATGCTATTAAAGCGATCTTCCGTGAACTCGGTAATCTGCTTACGAAGGCAGGAGAAGCCATCGGTGGAGATGCCGGCAATGCCATCGCATCCACCATCAACATTGGAATTCAGGTTCTGATCGGCTTCCTGTGTGACTGCTGTCTTGGATGGGTGTTCTATTGCAAGGATAAGAGTGCTTTAAAGGCAACTCTGCAGGGTGCAGCCATCTTCTTTAAGAACGGCAAGACACTTCTTCGGAATATGGGCCGTATCTTCGGTATGGGAATTGCATCCCTTGTTCTGATCGGTGGCGCATTTTCAGGGGTATTTTTCCTGATCTTCAGCAACATGACAGATACCTTCACATCACTTAGGGATGAGCTGGTGGAAGCATGCACGAGAAATGATATCTCACTCAACGCATTCTTTACCAATCCGACAAATCTTGCGCTCATCGCTGCTGTGATCGTAGGTATCATTCTGTGGGCCATCGTACACGGTACCTTCGTACGTCCCTTCGTCCTGGTTGGTGTTCTCCGGAACTTCACACAGGCCGGACTGGCTACAAAAACAACAGAGCAGGATTACGAGGCACTTACATCCAAGTCCAAGAAGTTCAGAAAGCTTCAGGAAAAGGATTCGTTTTAACTGATCACCGAATGAAGACATATCCCATCACGGTTTCCGGATCGCATCTGGACGAGAAAGAGAAGAGTAAGGTTCTGACCCGGGCGGGACTTTCCTGGGACGGCATCGATTATTCCGGACAGGTATCCGGACACCGTCTGAAAAAACTGAGAAAGTTCGCAGAGGCGCAGGTTCCCCCGCTGCGGATCCGGATCAACAATTCTCTGGGACGGCGCCGGGCGGACTATCGGCGGAGATTCTTTTCCGGTCATAAGCCGGATATCGGAAAGCGTTATATCTGTGTTTACTGCGGAAAATGGCTGAAGAAGGATAAGGTCACTGTGGATCATCTCTATCCCGTGGGTCCGGTATCCAGAGATGTAAAGCTGCAGAAAAAGCTGGAGCGAAAGGGGATCCATAATATCAATGACATTCGAAATATGGTAGCCGCCTGCCATAGCTGCAATCAGAATAAGGCGGATAAAATTGGGCTCTGGATCCTGCGGGGACGGATCGGAAGACATCCCGGGATCTGGTTTCTCAGATATCTTCTCCGGGCTGCCGTGATCACTGCGGGAATCTGGGCCGGGTATTATCTCTACGGACTGTTTTGAGGAGGACACTCTGATGCCAACAAATCAATATGGAACAAACCCACAGGGGAATCAGTATGGACAGCAGCCTATGAATCAGTACGGCAATCAGCCTGTAATTCAGCCCGGACAGCAGCTGTTTCAGCCAGGGGCAGGTTCGGATTATGCCATGCGGATGCGGATCCAGCGGGCCAGGGAGACGGCTGAGAAGACTCCCAGCGTAGGAGCAGTGATCGCAAAATGTGCCATCGGTGCTACATTTATCATTGCCGGCATTTTTGCAAGGCCTGAGAACCATGATCTTCCTCAGATTGCTTTTATCCTGACCGGTCTTGTGATCGGTGCGGCATTTATCCTTTGGGGGATTCTGGGATACAGGGCGCAGCAGAGAAAGATTGAGGATGCAAGAACCCTCGTGGCCCTGAGCACGCCCCTGAATACCTACGGAAATGCGGAACTGAACGGACTTGCCGAGAAGTACGATCAGCTCTATCCAAGTTCGAACGGATCATATGCGCCAAACGGGCAGAACAACCCAGGCGGACCGAACGGAATGCAATAAATGAAACTTGAAAAAAGGCGGTGACCGGAAATGGTCATCGCCTTTCTTTGTATGAACTGCAGATCAGTTCTGTGGACGGTACTTTTCTCCCAGGGAGGCAAACAGCTGACCGGGAAGGGGTGCTGCGCAGTATTCACTGGGATCCGACTCCTTCTCGATGGGTTTTCCGTTCAGATAACCGAACAGGATATCCTGCACATCCTGCGTATACTCCTTCGACATGCGAAGTCTGTAATGGCAGGCCTTCTTTACGATGTCATTTGCTATGACCTCTGCATCCGAACCGCCGGGGAGATCCACGGTGAGCGCCCAGGTGCTCTTTTCCTGGTCTTTATAATAAAACTGGATCTGCTCATGGCCGAAGGTTTTATATTTATGCCGATAGGTCACCATACCCAGCCACTCATACCGGATATGTCCGGCCAGGGCTTTATCGTGGCGCTGCGCAGCCTTTACGCCTTTACTCATAAGGTTCATGGCTTCTGCAAACACATAAGCGCCGCCTCCTCCGAAACCGATCCATCCACCGGCCTCATCCCGGTTGTACTTTCTGTTGATGAAGGCGATCCGGGAATCGCTGATGTAGATATAATTATCAAAGCTGTGGGTATTCTCGTACTCCAGCATATAGGTCTGGGAGTCAGCCATACGCCGCTTCATGGATATCCCACTGGCCCGAAGCTCTATGAACTGATGATCCTGAGGCTCCATTATGATATTCCTGCTCTTGTCAATCTGTGCATGAATAAAGGGATCCAGAGGTTCTCCCACGGATACGAGGAAATAACCGGGGTACTTCTTCAGGCCTTCCTCCCTCTTTTCCTCAGGTTTATTGTCCTTTGGCGCATTTTTTCTTTCCTCTGCCTTCTTAAGGTTCCGCTGGATCCGCTCCGTGATCAGCGGGTTTTCACCGGCTCTGACAGTCTGTGCATAGGGAGTTCCGCCATAAACACTCATTCCGGTGGCATTCAGCCGATCCGCAAGATATCCTTCCGGCATGTGGCGCTGCGCAGCCTCCTCCCTGGAAAGGGTAGGATCGAACTTCTTGATCTCCCAGCGTTCGCATTTTTCGCCCCGATCATTTTTCCTATGGCACTGCATGGGAATGGTCCGGATCCAGGTCAGGGGATCCACGCCGATAAGGATCATTTCCAGTGTAGTCATGATCTCATTCATTTCATCTCCCCAGTGCAGGTAAGGGGGAAAATAGCAAAAGTCCGTGTACATTCCATAATACTCAACGGCAGTACGGACCGAACCATCGGCAAACTGTACCTGTTTTGTTCGTTTCTGATAGAACTCGAACCGGGCATCACCTGCGACCAGGATCACAAATCCGACTTCATCACTCAGATTCTTGAAACGAAAGACATTCTTATTGAGTGTGGATACCCAGTCTCTCATGAGTCTGGCGATGATCTCATGATCTTCGCAGTACAGGGTATACTCATAGACATGGGAATGAAATCCGTCCTCCCGGGCAGTGATCCGTCCCTTTGCCAGTTTCCTTTTATTCGGCTTATACATGACAATCCCTCCTTCCATGGCACACGTGGGAATCATAGGACTATTTTACTACAGAATCTTCCCCCTTTCCAGTGCTTCCCGGGATAGATTTATACGAAAAAAAATGATATAATAAGGTATTACTTTGGCTGTAATATCAATCGTATCTTACATCATCTACAGAGGGGTATTAACGTATGGTAAAAGCAAGGAAGAACATAGAAGAGAATATAACCGGAAGCATGAAAACGGGAAGAAAGAGGAGGGGAGCAGGAAGAAGACTCCTTTCTCTGATCCTGGTTCTGTCGCTCTGCCTGTCGCAGTCCCTGACAGTATTTGCGGAAGAACCGGAGGGAACAGAAGAGAAGAGCCGTTATTCCGATGAGTATAAGACGACGGAATACTACACACGTCTGCAGCAGGCACTGACAGAAACAGCGGACGCCTCCGTCATGGCAAGGACCCTGGCAGTCGCCCAGTCCCAGGAGGGCTATAAGGATTACCCCATGTCCTCCACAACGGCTGATGAGGCGCGGCAGGCCGGAATGCTCTGGACCGGAAAAGCCTGGGACAGCAGCGCCCAGGACAGTTCAGGAAATACGGAGTACACCCGCTGGGCCCAGGAATATGTCATGGAACGTGCTCCTGAAACCTATTACCTGGACTGCGACTGGTGCGCCATCTTTGCAAGCTGGTGCATGTATCAGGCCGGCTATTACAGCGATTCCCAGTTAAAGAAGTATTTCTATTCCTATTATGCGGATCCCCGGGAGGAAAAGCTGGCAAGCACCTGGATTGAAGCCTTCAATTTTGAAAATGACAAGGTCTGGTATACCCCTGCTGCAGCCAGAAAGGTTGCTGCCTACAGCTGGGGACAGTATACCCATACCGATGTGGATCCCTACGAGATCCCCTATCAGCCCGGAGGACTGATCTTTTTCTCCTGGGATGCCAGCGGAAACTATTTCAGCCATGTGGGGATCGTTGTGAGCTATGACAGCGAAGAACACATTCTGACTTACATCAACGGCAATACGGCCTATGCCGTTACCACACGGGAAATGGATCTGGATGCAGACGAGGAGTTCTACGGACAGGTAAAGACCCAAAATTCAAACCGCATCATGGCCTATGCGGAATACGAGAAATACACGGATCCGGAGCCGAAGACTCTGACCGCGGATCAGACCGAGTTCCAGTGGACCCGGGGAAGCGAAGACTCCATTGAGATCCAGACGGACTCCCTTTCGAAGACTGTACGCCTCACAGCAGACTGCGGCTTCTGGGACAGCAATCAGACCTGGCCGAGCCAGCTGATCCTTCGTTACGGCAAGGTGACCATAGGAACCGACTTGCTGGATTATCTGCCGGACGGTGAAAATGTAGTCACTCTCGATTTCGCTGACGGACAGCTGACCCTTCGGATCAACATCACAACTCCCATGATCGAAACGAAAACGACCACATTTGTCTGGAAACGGTCCTCCGAAACCGGGCTGGAAATAGAGACCAGCTCCGGCTCCGACAGCGTCATCGCCTACGGTGACGGATTTGTGGGCCGCGGAAAGACCACCGACGCCACCATTAAGGACGGCGTGGTAACCCTTTCCAGAAACTTCCTGCAGAACATGAAGGACGGAGAGAATCAGGTGACCCTGGTATTCGGCGACGGGAATCTCGTGCTGCATGTGAATGTCTATGTCACCGGCTGGCAGCAGGAAGGCAGCTACTGGTATTACTATGATGAAAACGGAGAGAAAATGACCGGCCTTCTTACCATTGATGACCGGGTATACTATCTGGATGCCTCCGGAAGAAGGACCACCGGCTGGCAGTTTGTAAACAGTAAATGGTATTATATGGACTCCTCCGGAAAGGCCTGCATCGGATGGAAAAATGTAGGGAAGAAGATCTACTATTTCGAGAAGAACGGTGTAAGGAAAACCGGCTGGCTGACTCTGAACAATAAAAAATACCTGCTGGATGCAGAGGGCGCTCTGGTCACCGGCTGGTATTCCATCAAGGACAAAACCTATTACTTCAAGGCAAGCGGAGTCATGGTCACCGGATGGGCAAAGATCAACGATAAATATTATTATTTCAACAAGAGCGGTGTAAAGAAAACCGGAATGATCAGCCTGAACGGGAAGAAATACTATCTGAATAAAAATGGCGTCCGGACCACCGGATTCCAGACCATCAACGGAAAGAAATATTATTTCAATGCCAGCGGCGTCATGGTAAAGGGCTGCTGGAAGAAGATCTCCGGAAAGACCTATTACTTTAACAATAACGGAACCATGGCTGCCAGCGAGTGGATCCAGGGAAGAAAGCTGGATAGATACGGCGTCTGGAGCTATAAGCCGAAGGGAAAATGGCATAAGAATTCCAAGGGGAAATGGTACGGCGACAGCTCCGGCTGGCATGCAAAGGATGTTACCCTCAGGATCGACGGAAAAACCTACACCTTCAAAAGCAATGGATATGTGAAATAACCGGACAGGGCGAACAGACAGGAGTTACAGGAGTTAAATAAAAGACATGGAAACAAGGACAGAACAGGATAATTTAAGAGGACTGACGGAGCAGGAAGCCAAAGACCTTGAGAAGGCAGGAAAATCAAATGTACTGCCGGATCAGAGTCAGCAGAGTGTTGCGTCCATCATCATCGGAAATGTCTGCACCTATTTCAATGCCATTTTCTTCGGCCTGGCCATTCTGGTCATCTCGGTAGGTGCCTACCGGAACCTGCTGTTCCTGCCCGTGGTCATAGCAAATATGATCATCGGCATCGTTCAGCAGCTGCGTGCAAAAAAGGTGCTGGACAGCCTTTCCCTGCTGGATGTAACGGAATATACCGTCATCCGGGAAGGAACCGACCGAAAGATCGCCATGGAGAAGCTGGTGCTGGGAGATCTGATCCGCTTATCTGCCGGACAGCAGATCCCGGCAGATGCGGAAGTGGTAGATGGAAAGATATCCGCAAATGAAGCGCTGCTCACGGGCGAGGCCGACGAGGTGGAAAAGGAAGCCGGTGCGCCCCTGATGTCCGGAAGCTTTGTGGTATCCGGTTCCTGTATTGCCCGTCTTACAAGAGTCGGAGCTTCCTCCTATGCCGCCCAGCTGACGGCCAAGGCAAAGGAAGTAAAGAATAAAAAATCGGAAATGATCCGGGATATCGAGAAGATCATCCTGGTAGCCGGCATCATTATCATCCCGGTGGGCGGAGCCATGGTGGCAAGCTCCATGGCAGCCGGAGGCCATACGTTGCAGGAAGCCGTAGTATCCATGGTTGGTGCCGTGGTGGGAATGATCCCGGAGGGCCTTTACCTGCTGCTGACCGTAGCCCTTACCATGAGTGCCGCACGGCTGGCCCGAAAGAAGGTACTTCTCCATGACATGAAGAGTATCGAAACCCTGGCAAGGGTGGATGTACTCTGTGTCGATAAAACAGGAACCATTACCAGCGACGTGATGACGGTAACGGAAACATTTTTGCCTGCAGGTGAAACGAAAGCAAAAGAAGAAGCCGAAGCTCTGCTCATCAGCTACATCTATACGGTTCCCGTTGATAATATCACCATGAATGCCCTTCGTGCAAAGTTCCCCACAGGAACCGCATGGGAGGCTACAGAAATAAAGCCCTTCAGCTCCAAGCTGAAGTATTCCGAGATCCATGCCGACGGCAGGATCTACCGTCTGGGTGCCCCGGAATTCCTTCTTTCCGAGGAATTACTTGCCCAAAATCAGGCTGTGATCGAGGAGCGTACCGGCAAAGGACGCCGTGTTCTTGTACTGATACAGGATGACTCCCCGGTATTATTCGTGAGTCTGGCCAATGAGATCCGTGAAACTGCCCCCGCCACATTTACGTATTTTAAGGAACAGGGCGTAAAGATCAAGGTGATCTCCGGAGATAATCCCCTGACGGTTTCCCGTGTGGCTATGGCTGCCGGCATTGAGGCAGCAGAACTCTATGTGGATGCCGCCACCCTGAAGACAGAAGAGGACTACCGTAAGGCAGTTCGTGACTATACGGTATTCGGCCGTGTGAAGCCGGAGCAGAAGAAGGAGCTGATCCTTGCCATCAAGGCCAACGGGCAGAAGGTCGCCATGACCGGTGACGGTGTCAATGACATTCTGGCCATGAAGGAGGCAGACTGTTCCATCGCCATGGGCGGCGGAAGCGATGCTGCAAGACAGGCGGCACAGGTGGTGCTGATGGATTCCGATTTCTCTCATATGGAGCAGATCGTTACGGAGGGAAGACGGATCATCAACAACATCACCCGGTCCGGTATCCTGTTCCTGTATAAGAATATATTCTCACTGCTCCTGGCAGTTTTCTGCATCATTCTGACCATGCAGTATCCCATCAAGCCGACCCAGATCTCCCTGATCTCAGGACTGAATATCGGGCTTCCCGGCTTCCTTCTTGCCATGGAGAATAATACCCGCAGACAAAGAGGGCGGCTGCTCACCAGAACCCTCCGGGGTGCCGCTCCCAGCTCCGTCTTTGCTTTTCTGATGGTACTGCTTCTCATGCTCATAGGTCCCCACGCGGGACTGACTGCGGATGAGATCTCAGTCACCGGCATGTACATCCTGTCAGCCATCGGATTTGCGCTTCTCTGGAAGCTGATCCATCCGCTGAACAAGTACCGGATCGCAGTCTTTGCCATCAGCATTCTGGGCATGATATTTATGGTCTCCGTCTTCTGGAGTATGTTTATGAATTCCACGATCCGGTTCGGAGCAGGCCTTGCAGCCATCGGACTGGCCATCGCATGTGTTTTTGTATCCTTCTTCCTGATCACAGCTGTGGAACGGCTGGCGGCGAAAAATGAAAAAAATGAAAAGAAGGATCCTGTGTAAGGAGGTGAAAATCTATGGACGGCTGGAAAATTGTTATGATCATCGGAATCGTGATCCTGGTGATCTGTTTTATCGGCTTTATCTATGCCATGATCATTTCCAAAAAAGACGGACAGGTTGCAGATCCCATCTATGGTGATATTACGGTGGTGACCAAGCAGGCAGCGGAGATCCTGATGGCTCTCCGGAAGCAGAACCGCAGTTCCGTATGCCGTGTTTCCCGCGGAATTGTGGGGATCCAGGTCGAGGTGGCATCCTCGGGCGAACCACCGGTCCATTACAACCGTGATATCCGGATGGACGGGCGCACGGAGGAGCAGATCCACGAGCTGGTCGAATATTCAGCCACAAATGTAGCGCATTTCACCCAGGGGAAGTTTGTCGCAGTAAAAGAGTATGGTGACTGCTTCCGGATCGAACCGAGAACTCTTTACAATTCACCGCCACGAGGCTGACAATACCGGACGCTAAGTTTTTGGCCCCAGCCAATACAATCATCATGAAACGGAGGAAACTATGCGATATCCTGAATTTCTGACCCCCGGAGGGACCATCGGCTTTGTAGCCCCTTCCTTCGGCTGCAACATCGAACCTTATCACAGCGCATTTCGAAATGCCCTCAGCCGATTTGAAAGCATGGGCTTTCGGACCAAGCTCGGTCCCAACTGCTTTGCAGGCGAAGGGATCGGCATCAGCAACACACCGGAGCTCTGCGGTAAGGAACTGAACGATTTCTACTGCGATCCGGAAAGTGATGTTCTCATCAGCTGCGGCGGCGGAGAGCTGATGTGTGAAGTGGTTCCCCATATCGACTGGGACCGGATCCGGAGCAGCAAACCCAAATGGTATATCGGCTACTCCGACAATACGAATTTTACCTTTCTTTCCACCATTCTCGCGGACACTGCGGCCATCTACGGTCCCTGCGCTCCCAGCTTCGGCATGGAGCCCCTGGCACCTTCCCTTTCGGATGCGTTTTCGATGCTTCAGGGAAAGACCGACGTGTCCAATTATCCCAAATGGGAGCTGGAAAGCCTGAAGGATGAAGAACATCCCCTTTTGCCCTACAACATGACGGAAGACTATCAGCAGCATGTCTACGTACCCGCAGGCAAAACAGAAGAGAGTACCGGAAATGTACTGCAGGAGACAGCAGATTCTGTCACACTGGAGGGCCGTCTCATCGGAGGTTGCGTGGACTGTCTTGTGACTCTGGCAGGCACCGAGTTTGATCAGACGAAAGAATTCCTGGAAAAGTATCAGTCCGACGGTTTTCTCTGGTTCCTGGAATGCTGCGACCTCACACCCATGGATATGCGAAGAGCCTTTTTTAACATGAAGCATGCCGGCTGGTTCAAATATGTGAAGGGATTCCTCATCGGAAGGCCGTTACATTTTCAGGAGGAAATGCTCGGACTGGATCGTTTCAATGCAGTGTCGGTCATCTGCCGCCGCAGATGCCGCTGATCAGCGGAAGCTATGCCAGGGTTACGGCAGAAGATAATAAGATATCGGTAGAACACATTTTCAAATAAGGGGGGCTAAGTTTATTATGGGTTTATTCAGTAAGATTTCGGATGCATTTGAAAAAAAGGAATGTATCTTCTGCGGAAAGGAGATCGGTCTCCTTGGCAAAAAGAAGCTGGAGGACGGTGTGATGTGCAAGGACTGCGTCTCGCTGCTGTCCCCCTGGTTCGGTGACCGGAAGAGCAGTACCGTGGCGGAGATCGAACAGCAGCTGGCTTACCGCGAGCAGAACCGGGCAGCGCTGGAAAGCTTCCAGCCCACCTGTACCTACGGTCAGGACGGCGCGCAGTTCCTGGTTGACGAACCGAACCGCAGATTTATCGTGGTTCCCAACAAAAATACGGATATCGGAAAGTGGAAAGTACAATCCCGACATCCTTTCCTTTGATCAGATCACTGAGATGAAGCCGGAGATCGTATATACCTCCCGGGAGGAAAAGTTCAATGAAAACGGCACGATGAAGTCCTTCGAGCCTCCGAAGTATGAGCATGACTTCAACTTCTATGTGAAGATCGTGACGAACCATCCCTATGCACAGGATTACCGTGCCCATCTGAATACCACCACACTGAAGGTTCATACCACCGGGCCGAAGATGGCACGTAGCTTCCGCATGGATGCGCTGGAGGATCTGCAGCGTTTTCTGGATTACTATCCGCCCAGAACCCAGCATGAGGCCTATCTGGTGGATAAGGAAATGGATGACTGCTGTTACTATGCCGGAATGGGAGATGAGATCTGCAAGGCCATTACTTTCCGTATTCTTTTAGCGATTTATTTGAGGTGGGAAAATGTCGTACGTCGAGTTTCATGATGTGAAAAAGATCTATAAGAGCGGGGAGGTTGAGATCCCCGCACTTTCCGGTGCCTCCTTTACCATTGAAAAGGGAGAATTCTGTGTGATCGTCGGTGCCTCCGGTGCAGGCAAGACCACGATCCTCAACATCCTCGGTGGAATGGATACCCTGACCAGCGGACGTGTCGTGATCGACGGCGAGGAAATATCCTCCTATGACAAAAAGAAGCTTACCACCTATCGGAGATTTGACGTAGGCTTTGTATTCCAGTTCTATAATCTGGTGCAGAATCTGACTGCACTGGAAAATGTGGAGCTGGCCGTCCAGATCTGCAAGAACCCGCTGCCTCCCGCCGACGTTCTGCGTCAGGTAGGACTGGAGGATCGGATGAAGAACTTCCCGTCTCAGTTATCGGGTGGAGAGCAGCAGCGCGTTGCAATCGCCCGGGCCCTTGCCAAAAACCCGAAGCTCCTGCTTTGCGATGAGCCTACCGGTGCTCTGGATTATCAGACGGGAAAATCCGTTCTGAAGCTGCTGCAGGACACCTGCAGAAACACAGGGACCACCGTCATAGTCATCACCCATAATTCCGCGCTCACCGCCATGGCAGACCGGATCATCCGGGTAAAGAGCGGGACCATCCGGGAAGAATATCGAAATGAACACAAGGTGGATGTAGAAACCATCGAGTGGTAACCCCCGAAAAAAAAGGAATGATAGTGAGATCGTTAGCGATAACGATAGAGATGAAGAAGAGATATGAACAGATATCGGAAGAAAGCCCTAAAACGTTCCTCTCTTCGTGATGTGAAGAGATCCTTTGGCCGGTTCTTTGCGATCTTTGCGATCATCGCACTGGGCGTCGGCTTTTTTTCAGGTGTCCGTATCACAACCCCCACCATGGTCCGTACCTTCAATGAATTCTATGATGAGAAGCATTTCTTTGATTACCGGCTGGTGTCTACCGTAGGCTGGGATGATGAGGATCTGGAAGCTGTTCGGAACCGAGATCTGGTCATCGCGGCGGAAGGCTGCTTTCAATACGACGTCATCCTGAACGGAAAAGAAGGAGATGAACTGGTCTTTAAAGCCCACTCCATGCCGGATCAGGTAAATCAGCTGCTCCTGCAGGAGGGACGCTTTCCCGAAACTCCGGAGGAAGTCCTTCTGGATAATAAAAACCGGCATGATTTCAAGGTGGGAGACACCATAACCATCGCCGAATCCAACACCCGGGGGACGAAAGCACATTTCCGGAATAAAGAACTTAAGGTAGTTGGATTTGCAGACTCCTCCCTCTATATCAATTTCGAGCGGGGCTCCACATCCCTGGGAAACGGTCTCGTAGATGGTTTTCTCTATCTGACAAAGGACGGCTTTAAGGAGAAGATCTATACCGACATCTATGTGGATCTGGACGTCCCCGGAGACATCTATTCTGACGAATATAACGACCGGATGGACGAGCTCCGGGATGATTGGGACAGCTTCCTGGATAAGCAGGCAGAAAAGCGGATGAAACGCGCGGCCTTTGATCCCGACAATATGCTCCTGACCTTCTGGTCCATGTTCGCCAGTGAGGAAGAGGATGCCATGACGGCGGATGCCTATCTTCTGGAGCGGAATACCAATATCGGCTATGCCTGCTTCGAAAACGACTCCGCCATCGTGGAACAGATCGCACGGGTCTTTCCCATTTTCTTTATCCTGGTGGCCGCATTGGTCTGCATGACCACCATGACAAGAATGGTGGAAGAGCAGAGAGGGCAGATCGGTATCCTGAAAGCCCTTGGCTATTCCAACAAGGATATCGTACGAAAGTACACCGGCTACTCCGGGTCCGCCGCCATGTTCGGATGCGTCTTCGGCTACAGTGTGGGGATCTTCCTGTTTCCCGGCGTCATCTGGATCACCTATCATCTGATGTATATCAATCTGGCACTCAGTTATTATTTTGACTGGCAGCTGGCCCTGATCGGCCTTCTGGTTTCTGTTGCCTGTTCCGTGGGGATCACTCTGATCGCCTGCCGATACGAACTGATGGAATGTGCAGCAGAGCTTATGCGGCCCAAGGCCCCGAAGCCCGGAAAGCGGGTATTTCTGGAGAATGTTCCTGTGATCTGGAACCGTCTGAAATTCCTGCATAAGGTTTCCGTCCGCAATATCTTCCGGTATAAGGGACGTTTTCTCATGATGATCGTGGGTATCAGCGGCTGTACGGCATTGCTCCTCACCGGTCTCGGACTGAAGGACTCCATCGCCGATTTTTCCAGACTTCAGTTTGAGGAGATCCAGCTTGCAGACCTCGAGGTCAGCTTTAAGCACGGAACCAGAAACGAGATGCCAGAGTCCCTGAAAAATACCGTGGATTCCATGGATACGGAATATGTCCTGTTCAATTCCGCCTCCTGGGATCTGATCTCCGGTAAAACCGTTAAAAGTGTTCAGCTGCTTTCGCCCCAGACAAAGGAAGATTCCACAGACTTCCGTTCCTTCTTCCATCTGGAGACCCTGGAGGGAGAGGAGATCGCACTTCCGAAGCCGGGAGAGCTTCTGATCTGCATCAGCCTTGCAGACCGGTATGATCTGTCTGTGGGAGATGAAGTAACACTGCGGAGTGAGAATATGAGAGAAGTCCCGGTGAAGATCGCAGGCATTTTCCGGAATCATGTTTATAATTATGCGATAGCAAATGACGCGGACATCAAGGGGGATCTGAATACCGCCTACCTGAAGTTCCCCGCCGGAACCGATGTATTTACCGAGCAGACAAAACTGTCCGAGATCAAGGATGTGATCAACATCAATGTCTATGAAACCATGAAGGAACGTTTCACGAAAATGTTGGACAGTCTGAATTACATCGTTCTGATCGTGATCCTCAGTGCCGCCGGTCTTGCCTTCGTTGTCCTTTATAATCTGACCAACATCAATATCACGGAACGGATCCGGGAGATCGCCACCATAAAGGTACTTGGTTTTTACCCGAATGAGACCGCCCAGTACATCTTCCGTGAGAACTATGTCCTGACCTTTTTCGGTATGCTGGCAGGCCTTGGTCTGGGCGTGCTTTTGCACCGATTTGTTATGGCGCAGATCATAGTGGATATGGTATATTTTAATAAGCAGATCAAGCCACTCAGCTTCGCCCTCGGCGTGATCCTGACCTTCCTGTTTGCTTTCCTGGTCAGCCTGTTCATGCGGCGAAAGCTGGAGCGGATCAATATGGCCGAATCACTGAAATCGGTAGAATGATCAAAGAATGGAGGAGGTTGCATTATGACACCACACAATTCAGCAAAACCGGGAGACATCGCAAAAACCGTCCTCATGCCCGGAGACCCGCTCAGAGCCAAGTATATCGCAGAGCATTATTTTGAGTCTCCCCAGCTGGTCAATAATGTAAGAGGTGTACAGGGTTACACCGGCTATTATAACAGCGTGCCCGTTACGGTCATGGCAAGCGGCATGGGGATCCCGTCCATTTCCGTATATGCCCGGGAGCTGTTTTCCATATATGATGTGGATAATATCATCCGGGTAGGTTCTGCCGGTGCCTTACATGCAGATATGCCCCTGGGAAGCGTCGTTGCCGGCATGTCTGCCTGCACGGATTCCAATATCACGTCTCAGCTGGAGCTGGGGGCTTACTTCGCACCCACTGCGGATTATACCCTGCTGGAAACAGCCGTAGAGTACGCCAGAAGAAGCGGGACCGATATGGCAGTGGGCAGCCTCTATTCCAGTGACTGCTTCTATGATGATGCGAAGCGCAGCCTGCGAATGGCAAAGCTTGGGGTCCTTGCAGTGGAAATGGAGGCAGCGGGCCTTTACGTCGCTGCAGCTCAGACCGGGAAGAGAGCACTGGCGATCTGCTCCATATCCGACAATGTCATCACCGGCGAGTCCATGCCGCCGGATGAGAGAGTCGTATCCTTTAATGAGATGATGGTGATCGCACTGGAGACAGCGGTCCTGATGGAGAAGAGGAGAACAAAGATCCTTTCCTTCTCAAAGAAAAATGAAAAGAAAAATGAAAAGAAGAATGAGAAGAAGGACTAATCAGAGAGACAATGCACTCAGAATATAACCCCTGCAGACTCTGTCCCAGAGACTGCGGGATCGACCGAACCATACGTACCGGTGCCTGCAGAGTCGGAAGTGCTCTGCAGGTTTCCCGTGCTTCCCTGCATATGTGGGAAGAGCCCTGTATCTCAGGGACCACGGGTTCCGGAACTGTTTTCTTCTCCGGATGCAGTCTCAGCTGCGTATACTGCCAGAATCAGGTCATCAGCCGCGGACAGGTGGGAAAGAAGATAACCCCGGAGCGTCTGGTGGAGATCTTTTTCGAACTGGAAGAACAGAAAGCGAATAATATCAATCTTGTCACAGGAGATCATTATCTGCCCACCATCCGGAAGGCAATCCAGCGGGCAAAGGACCAGGGCCTTCGGATCCCGTTTCTTTTAAATACATCCTCCTATATCAGGGTGGATACACTGAAGGAAATGGAAGGACTTATCGATCTGTACCTTCCGGATCTGAAATACATCCGGCCGGAGGATGCCGCAAGATACAGTCATGCACCGGACTATCCGGAAGCAGCAAAGGCAGCCATTGCCGAAATGGTAAGACAGCAGCCAAAATGTATACTTTCGGGTGATATCATGCAGAAGGGCGTTGTAGTTCGTCATATGCCGTTACCGGGCATGATCATCCAGGGAAAGCTGATCGTGAAGTACCTGTATGAAACCTACGGAGACAGGATCTATATCAGCTTACTGCGGCAATTCACGCCGAATGACGGGCTTCTGAAGGACAATTATCCTGAGATCAACCGGCCCCTGACGGAACATGAATATAAGAGTCTGGTGGACTTTGCCAGAGATCTGGGTATCACAAATGGCTTTGTTCAGGAAGGAGAAGCCATCGGAGAAAGCTTTATCCCGGAATTTGACTGCAGAGGAGTGTAGTTCCAAAGGATAACTCTAAAAAATATCGGCGAACAATAGTGGTTTAACGAAAAATATTGCATTTTTATGAGATATCAAGTACAATACAAATAGAGCAGATCGGACAAATTCGAAAGAGGAGGGTTTCCATGGAATATCACGTTACATTAAGCAGTTTTCCCACGACACTGGATGAACTGAAGGCACTTCCGGAGGCATCACTGAACACCCCGGAGGCTGTAGTGGCGCTGACTGTGGCAGCACTGAATGCCTATGAAAAGGCACCGGCAGAAAGCCTGGCCATGCTTGATTTTCTGAGAGGCCCAAGACCTTTATCCGAGCTGGAAAAGCAATTCCTGAAGGAGCGTCTCGGCGGCGGAAAGGCATACATCGCAAGATCCTATCTGGAAGGTGCAAATCCGGATAACGATTATATCGGAACAATTCCATATACGGTTCATACGAAGGATTCCGCATCCCAGATCGCCGACGAAGGCTATCGCAAATTTGATGTATTCAGCGGAGGCGCAGATTCGCCGCGTCCCGTAACACTTCGACACAAACCATCCACGGATCAGTGGTTTCTTTGGGATCAGATCCTGATCGTTGACATCCGGATCCCCAAGAGTCAGGATCCATGGGCTTAGGAAAAGAGTAGTGGTTATCTGGATGGATTATTTCGTGAAACCATAGTTTTGCGAAATAAAACTACTGAAAAAGTACGAAAAACCGTGATTTCCCAAAAACTACATTTTTCCAGATTATTTCGGTTTTTCATATGATTTCGTTTTTGCAATGATTGATCAACGGAGGAAACTCGATATGTCAGACTTCCATAAAGACTTTGCCAAGGATCAGCTGGTCCGGCTTCGTGCTGTGACTGCCGAGCTGCCTCCGTATGTTCGTGATTATTTTCGCAGTATATCCGAAACAACGCAGCCCAGAACCCGGACTGCGTATGCTTATGATATAAAGCTTTTCTTTGAGTATCTGATCGAGGCAAATCCTTCTCTGAAGGGACACACTCCTGCAGATATCGATCTTAATATCCTCAACTCACTGACAGCCAGTGATTTTGAGGAATATCTGGATTATCTGTCGCTTTATACCCGTAACGGACGTGAATATACCAATGATGCCCCTGCAAAGAAACGAAAACTCGTTGCTCTCAGGGCTTTCTTCCGTTACCTCTATCAAAGCGACCGGATCGAGCAAAATGTAACGGAAAAGGTAAAAACCCCAAAAATTCGTGAAAAAAACATCATCCGGATGGAGTCCAATGAGGTGGCTGATTTTTTGGACACCGTTGAATTCGGCAATAAACTGACGAAAAATCAGCAAAGGTTTCACGAAAAAAATAAGGTTCGGGATCTGGCAATGCTTACTCTCATGCTTTCCACCGGCATCCGTGTCTCCGAATGCGTGGGGATCAACATTCAGGACGTTGATTTCGACCGTACCAGTGTTCGTGTGGTACGAAAAGGCGGTAATGAGGATCAGGTTTACTTCTCCGATGAAGCTGCCGAGATCCTGCTGGAATACCTGGAGGAACGAAAAAAGATCGATGCGGCTCCCGGCTCGGAGGACGCACTCTTCCTCTCCTCTCACAAGTCCCGTATGACCCAGAGAAATGTGGAATATCTGGTAAAAAAATACGCCAGAGTTTCCACACCCTTAAAAAAGATCACACCCCATAAGCTGCGAAGCACCTACGGTACCGCGCTGTACCAGGAAACCGGTGATATCTACCTGGTGGCCTCCGTCCTCGGACATAAGGACGTAAATACCACCCGGAAGCACTACGCAGCCATGGATGATCATAAAAAATGGGAATCCAGAAATGAAGTACAGCTAAGAGAAAGTGACCGGATCAAGGCCCCTGTCAGAGAAAATAACAGGGCGGCTGAGGCCCCTGATCCAACTGAGAATACTGAGAAAAACGAGAAAAAAGACTGACCTGTAAATTGCACTTGAATTTTTAGAAGAGGTTTATAAAAGATTTTATGGACGTAATTTCAATCATCGAATTATTTGGCGGAATCGGATTGTTCCTGTTTGGCATGAGCTACATGGGACAGTCCTTAGAGCGCCTGGCCGGAAACGGTATGGAACGGATCCTGGCAACCCTTACCACCAGTAAGAAAAAGATCGTCGGTGTTCTGAAGGGCTTTTTCCTGGGTCTTGTGGTAACTGCCATCATCCAGAGTTCTTCTGCCACCACCATCATGCTCATCGGTTTTGTAAGTGCCGGCATGATGAAGGTAAGCCAGGCCATCCCTGTGGTACTGGGCGCCAACATCGGAAGCTGTGCAACCGCTCAGCTGCTCCGTCTGGGTGATCTGGGTGGAGGCGGCGTGATCCTTCAGCTTCTGAAGCCATCCTCCTTTGCTCCCATGATGATCGGTATCGGAGCTCTTGTTCTGATCAAAGCCAAGAAGGAACGACCGAAGAATATTGCCGGCATCTTCCTTGGTCTTGGTGTTCTTTTCATGGGTATGTCATTTATGGAGGAAGTATTTGCACCCCTGAAGGAGTCGCAGGAATTCAGGAACCTGTTTACCTCCTTCTCCAATCCCTTCCTGGGAGTTTTGATCGGTTTCCTTCTCTGTGCTCTGATCCAGAGCTCCAGCGCATTTGTAGGTATCCTGCAGGCCCTTTCAGCCACCGGTGGGATCACCATGGGAATTGCATTTCCCATGCTCATCGGACAGAACCTGGGAAAATGTATGACCATCATCCTTGGCAGTATCGGTGCTCCCAAGAAGGCAAAGCGCGTCAGCCTTTCCTACCTTCTGTTCAATATCATCGGCTCCATCATACTCACTGCCGTGATCTGTATCCTGTATTACTATGTAAAACCTGCCTTCCTGGATTCTGTCATGAACCGCGGAAGCATTGCAAATCTTCATCTGGCATTCAATGTATTCACCGCTCTGATCCTTCTGCCCTTCACAGAACAGCTGGGTAAGCTCACCGGCAAGATCCTGCGCGACACCGATGAAGCTGTGGGCGAGAAGGAGCTTCGTGTCCTGGATGACCGGCTTCTCAGCACCCCGGGCATCGCTCTGAACGCATGCCGGCGTGTGATTGATAATATGTCCGAACGTATCAGGGATAATTATTATCTGACGGTAGATCTTCTGGCGGGTTATGATGAAAAAACCTTCCGGAAACTGATGGAAAATGAAGAATTCATAGACAAAGCTGAAACTGCCCTTTCCGATTATATCATCCGGATCAATCGGAAGCGTCTGACTCCGGACAATAAGCTGGTGGTATCCGAGATCCTGAATTCCATCAGCGATTATGAACGTATCGGGGATTACTGTGTTCGAATGGCCTATGCGATCCAGGATATGGATGAGAAAAAGATACATTTTACATCCGCC
Organism: uncultured Lachnospiraceae bacterium; assembly: GCA_902792005.1. Taxonomy (GTDB): domain Bacteria; phylum Bacillota; class Clostridia; order Lachnospirales; family Lachnospiraceae; genus Eubacterium_Q. The sequence continues at coordinate 44,500 of CADAXW010000006.1, read as the reverse complement.
GGCATCAACGAGCTGACATCCATCTTTTCAGCCACCAAGAAAGCCCTGGAAACTACCTACAATGCGTTCAAAAATGATGATGAAAAGAAAGCCGCCCGCGTTGAGCCTCTGTATCATGCCATCAAGCAGATGCGGGCTGTGATCGAGGCTCACCACGTAGAAAGACTGCAGAACGGAACCTGTTCCGTACCTGCAGGCGTTGCTCTCTTCGATCTGATCCAGTCTCTGGAACGGATCGCATCCCATTCCAGAAACATTTCACTTCACGTATACAAACGGGTTCAGGGAGATAAAACCTTTGATGACATGCACGGACATGCCTTTGATCCAAGCAGCGAGGATTACCAGTCTCTGGAGGTATACTATCTGAACAAGTACCTGAATCCGATCCTGGACACACCGCTGAAAGAACCATCGGAGGAACCGCTGTAAATACAGCGGGAATAGAAATTGGATCTACCGAAACAGCAGATATCCGCTGATGGACAGATTGCGGACCTGCTTTGTGCTCGGATTATACCGGAATGTGATCTGCGTGATGGAGAACAGGTCATTCCCCGCATTTACACGATAGATATCCTCAGAGGAGCCCTTCTTATTTCCGCTTTTTCCGCTTTTTCCGCTCTTTCCACTCTCATCCGAAGACACCTCTGTCACACCCTCTTCTGCTTTTTCACTGGCAAGCTCATTCTCCAGGATCATCTGCTTGATACAGTTGGTCAGATTGATCTCCATCACCTGGTTGTCACCGTAGGTCACGGGAACCTGTCCCAGTTCAGACCATTCCAGCGGAAAATCATAAGAGGAATAATACGTAGCTTCATACAGCTTGTTGTAATTCTTAATATCCAGTCCGTCCGACGTTATCGTTACGCCACCGGACAGATACTGGCTGTCTCCCCATTCATCTGTTTCCTGCGCAGGCTCTACTGCAGTCGCGCCCTCATTATTAACTTCCCAGAATTCACTGTTGATGGAGAACATCCGATCCATATCCTTCTTGGCATAATTCAGCTCCAGATACTGGATCCCATAGGGATTGTACTCCAGAACCCGGCGGATACTACGGCCGGAATACTGAAGCTTCGCCGCTTCCTTGTACTCATCCGGTGTCCAGTTTCGATTGACCTGATGCAGCTTCACAAGCGCCTGCCAGTTATCTTCAAACCGTTCCTCCTGAGATGCACTCTCCAGATAGATAAAGCTGGTCCAGGGAATCAGGGCTGCGATCACATAGACCCCAAGGATCACGAAAATGATCCACTCATAATGCTCTGCATAGTGAAGTCTTGACTTCCGGAACAGGATCCGGAACAGATTGATAATGGGTTCCCAGGCGATATAGACAAACTGGATCACAATAAACGCCACACAGCATAGACGCAGGACCGTCCAGCCATATTCGGAAACCCGGACGCCGATGGCATAGGCCTCCAGGATCATAAATGGTGCATAGATATACTTGAAATAACGGATGATCTTGTTATAGATGGGCGTCCGGTTTCGTCTGGTATAGGCATAGGCCATGGTCCAGATCACAAAACCCACCAGGAACACCCCGGCACAGATGGGAAAGATCTGATTGGAAGGGATATCGCCTGTAATGATCAGACGTCCCATATAAATATATACGATCACCACCGCAGCGATCAGCAGCGGCATAAGCGCATAGAGAACCATACCTCTGGCAAATCGATTCTGCTCCGGTTCCGACTGATCGATGAGACAGGATAAACCATAGGGAACATAGAGAAATGCGATCAGCATGATCTCCACATAGGCCAGCCAGTCAAATACAAAGATCTTTGTGATCAGCGCATCAAACATCCAAAGGATGAGAAGCACTCCTAAATTCAGCACCACAAGGATCACAAACAGTCGGATAAATGTGATCACAAGCCGTAGAAAGTACATTTCAAAGGACAACTGGCTGTCATTCAACAGTGCGATCAGGGAAAGCCCGACGAGAACCAGCACATACAGAACCGCAAAGGCGACAAAGTAGTATCTGGTCAGATCCGGAATATCCGAAGAATGGGCGATCACATCTATGATGACCCAGAGAAAGGCTCCGATCCCGGAGAAGATATACCCTGTGATGGCAGCCTCCTTGCTCTTTCTCCCTCTGAGAACACTTTCGGTAAAGAAGGTCCCCACCACCGCCATAGCGAGGAAGATCACAATATACTCTTCTGTCCGTTCGAAGACATTATTGATCACCAGGTATTCCCAGTAGATACAGGTCAGGAAAACAAGAATCAGAGTGGCCAGATATTTCTTAGCCACTCCACCGATCTTCTCTTTTTGCCTGTGAAACCAACTCTTAATGACGCCCATGCTCACTCCCGATTAACCCATGCTTTTCGCAAAGTCAATGATCTGCTCTGCAGTTTTGTCCGGTCCCAGGATGGAAGTGTCAATGCAGAGATCATAGCTCTCCATCTTACCCCATTTTGCTGATGTATAATAATTATAATAAGATGCTCTCGCCTTATCTTCCTTCTGGATCTGATCTCTGGCCCGCTTCTCCGAGATATCATAGCGCTGCATTACCGTGCGAACCCTCATATCCATAGGCGCGTAGAGAAATACGCTGAGCACGTCCTCCACATTCCGGAGCACATAATCGGCGCAGCGTCCGATAAAGACAGCGGATCCTTCCTTTGCGATCTTCTCGATGGTATTGTAGGTGGCCATGAAGGCCTTCTGATTCAGGCTCATACCATAGCCCTGATTATCAAAGGAATACGCAAAGGCATACGGATCCATAACGACGGAATAGAGGAAGCTGTTGGTATGCTTCTCATCCATTTCATCCAGAAGATTCTCCCAAAGCCCTGTCTCCTTTGCCGTCCGCTTGATGAGATCCTTGTCATAGCATTTGATACCAAGTTTTTCTCCAATGGCATTTCCGATGATCCGTCCATTACTACCGAACTGCCGACCGATGGTGATCAGTATTTTTTTATCCTCCATAGAATAACCCCCATTTCCGCCGGACCTTCTCTCCCGGCTTCCTTACTCTACTGATACTTCTTCTCAAGCTCTGCTATATAGTCCAGACTGCTGTTTACGCTGTTTTCCAGTTTACTTACCCTCTGCTCTCTTTCGTACTCTGCCACGGTCTCCTCATAATCCCGCTTAGCCAGAGCCGGTGCAAGAGCGATATAGGCATCATTCTTCTCGATTTGAATCTTTACGGCTCTTCTTCCGTCCTTATACCCCATGGTGCGTTTGATGGACTTGTCCGCCTTCCCGAAGTTCAGCGTCCCGGTGAAAACATCTCCCAGATCAAATGTGGGATCGATCACGATAAACTCCGCATCCGGAAATTCCTCTGACGAAAATGTGCGTCCATAGTTAAGTCCTATCACGATGAATTTCCGAAGTCCTGCGTCATACAGAGGACGTATGGGCTCATTATCCACAACTCCGCCATCCCGGTAATGCTTTCCATTGATCAGAACCGTATCATATACGATGGGCATGGCCGTGGACGCCATCAGGATCTTCTTGATCTCATCCACACTTTTCCCGTTCAGCTTCAGATACTCTGCACGGTACTGATCTCCTCCAAGCTCCTCTGCAACCCCGCAGTAGATATCCTTGTCACAGGAGGCGATCTTATCATAATCGATATAATTGTTCATGAGCCGGTTCATTTCATCTCTGGAGAAATAAAACTTCCCCTCTGCCAGTACGGCAGGATCAAAATCGAACAGAACCCCCATGTCGATATCATCCCAGGTCTGATAGGCCTTATCAAAGTCCCCATGCGCATAAAGCACTGCATTTATCGCACCGATGGATGTACCGGCAACAGCCTTTACATCCGAAAGACATCCTTCCTCCTGCAGCGCCCGGAGCACACCGATCTGATATGCACCCTTGCCGCCTCCGCCGGAAAGGACCAATCCCACATCCCCGGGACCGTATACCTTTTTCTCCGGTTCCGGTGTCACCGGAGCTTCAGTTCCCGGCACCTCCAGATAACGGTCCGGATCCTCCGAAATATCCGGTACTTCAGTATAATCCCCCATGAAAATACCTCCTGCTTACGGACGTGTCTGTCCGTCTCCATAGATCACATATTTTGTTGATGTCAGAGCCAAAAGACCCATGGGGCCTCTGGCATGCAGCTTCTGCGTGGAGATTCCGATCTCAGCACCGAAGCCAAACTCAAAACCATCTGTGAAGCGTGTGGACGCATTAACATAAACGGCAGCAGAATCGATCTCCCGAAGGAAGCGCTGCGCATTTGCATAATCCTTTGTAAGGATGGACTCGGAATGTCCGGTACTGTAACGGTTGATATGCTCGATGGCCTCATCCACTGAATCCACGATCTTTGCGGAAATGATCTTTGCCAGATACTCCGTTCCGTAATCCTCCTCTGTTGCAGGAACCACAAGATTACTGATCTCCTGCGCCTTTTCATCACCCCGGATCTCACAATCATCCCCGGCCAGATCGGCTGCGATGAGGGGCAGAACGGTTTCGGCGATATCCTTATGGATCACCAGAGATTCCGCAGCATTACATACGCCCAGACGCTGCAGCTTCGCATTGCGGACGATCCGTACGGCATCATCCGGATCCGCGGTTGCATCGATATAGATATGACAATTTCCGGTACCGGTTTCGATCACGGGAACTGTGGCATTCTCAACAACAGAGCGTATCAGACCCGCACCGCCGCGGGGGATCAGAAGATCCAGATAGGTATTCATCTTCATCAGCTCGGTGGCCACGGCACGATCGGTATTCTCCACCAGCTGTACCGCATCCACGGGAACCCCGGCCTCTGCCAGTGCGTCCCGGATCACACGGATCAGCACCAGATTGGAATGGATACAGTCGCTTCCGCCCCGGAGAATCGTTGCATTTCCGGCCTTAAATGTAAGGGCAAAGGAGTCCACGGTCACATTCGGTCTGGACTCGTAAATGATACCGATAACACCGATGGGTACCCGCATCTGACCGATCTGAAGACCGTTAGGACGACGCTTCATGGAAATGATCTCGCCCACGGGATCCTCCAGGGCAGCCACCTGCCTTACACCCTCGGCGATTCCCTGGATCCGTTCTTCTGTCAGACGGAGCCGGTCCATCAGTGCCGGTGACATGCCGTTCTTCTCCCCGTTCTCCAGGTCCACACGATTTCCCTTCAGGATCTCGCTGCTATGACGCACCAGCGCGTCCGCAACAGCCAGAAGGGCTTTGTTCTTTGCATCTGTACCAAGGCGGTTCATCTCATAGGATGCTGCCTTCGCCTTTTTTCCAAGCTCTGTTAATTCACTCATTTGAAATACCTCTTTATACTTCCTTTTTTTTCGCGGAAATGATCTCGCTTTCCGTAATGATCAGATCCGGCTGGATGTCCGTAACCTCTCTGGGGAGACGTTCATCGGATATCTGGATCTGATAAGCCGCTCCGATAAATGTAAATCTCGGATCCTTGCTTCTGTAGTCTTCAAAGTATCTGTCGTAATAGCCGCCGCCATAGCCAAGTCTCTGACAACTCCGGTCGAATACGACCCCCGGCATCACCACAAGCACCTTCTTTTCCTGTTCCAACAAACGGGAAAAGGTTTCCGGTACCGGATCCGGTTCCGATATACCCATTTCGTTGGGGATCAGACGGTCATCTGCACGGAATAAATAGAATTCCATACGCCCCTCTTCCATTCTCGGAAGGAAAACATGCTTCCCACTCTCCCATGCAGTTGACATAATAATATTACAGTTAACCTCGTTCCGAAATGCCATGTAACAGAGAACAGCTGTGGCCTCCTGAAAGGCCGGATGCTCTGTGATCCGCCGGCATATCAGCTCTGAACTTCTTCGGGTCTCCTCCAGGGTCATGGAATATCGAAGCTCCCGATATTTTTTTCTGATCTGCTTTTTATCTGTATTCTTATCTGTATTCAGTTCCATTACCGCTCCAGATACCTCTTGTTGATGATAAAGTCCGTCACATCAAAGCTGTCATCCTGATGTGCCAGGAACAGAGTTCCTTCATTTTCACCGGCCAGAAGTCGGAAGATGATCTCCAGATCCTTTGAGTCACAGATGGCCATATCTGCGCCGGAGTCTGTGGCGATCCGTGCCGCAGAAAGCTTGGTGGACATACCCCCGGTACCATAGCCGGTTCCGGCATCCTTGGCCATTTGAAGCATCTTACTGTCGATCTTTTCTACAATGGAAAGCTTCTTCGCATCCGGGTTGGTGCGCGGATTATCCGTATAGAAGCCGTCAATATCGGTGAGAAGCACCAGAAGATCCGCATGGATCAGGGATGCAACAATGGCTGACAGCGTATCATTATCACCAAACTCGATCTCCTCTGTTGCAACCGTATCATTTTCGTTTACCACCGGGATCACATCCAGATCCAGCAGCTGCTTCAGCGTATTCGTGGCATTCAGCCGGCGCTCCGGATTGGAGATAACGTCAAATGTAAGAAGGACCTGAGCCGCACGGTGATTATACTCCAGGAACAGCTTCTGATACAGCATCATCAGCTCCAGCTGTCCCAGGGCTGCGCAGGCCTGCTTCATGGACAGGACCTCCGGCTTTTTCTTCAGTCCCAGGGTCTTGCATCCTACCACGATGGCACCGGAGGATACCAGCACCACGTCCTTGCCCTGATTTTTCAGATCGCTGAGGATACGGATCAGCTTCTCGATCCGCATGAAATCCACTTCTCCCGTCTCCGGATGTACCAGGGAGCTGGAGCCGATCTTGATCACAATACGTTTCTTGTCTTTTAATAATTCTCTGGGGTTCATTCTGGTTTTATATTTCCTTTCTTGTTCAAGTACGCTGCCACCTGCTCCGCCACATGGATCCCGTCCACGGCAGCGGACATGATGCCGCCCGCATATCCGGCGCCCTCCCCGCAGGGAAAGATTCCTGAAAATCGTTCTGCCTGAAGTGCTTCATTCCGGACGATCCGTACCGGAGATGAAGTCCTGCTTTCCACACCGGATAAAACCGCATCCGGCAGATCAAAGCCCGGAATCTCTTTATTAAAAGCAGGCATCGCTTCTATTATAGCACGACTTATGGTTTCCGGTAAACCTTCCCGTAGATTTGCCGGATGTATTTTTCCTTTGATCATGGGTACCACGCTTCCGGGGCCCTCACCGATCCGATCCTCTCTGAAATCCTCATACCGCTGAACGGGTATGGCACCCTCTCCCAGCCGGTACATGGCCTGTTCGATGGATCTTTGATATGTGATGCCGTCCAGAGGATCCTCCCCCGGATAATCCGACGGAAGAATGTTCACCACCAGAGCACTGTTGGAATTCTCTCCGTTCCGCCCGCTGTAGCTCATACCGTTGACCACGGTTCCGCCCTCCTCTGTGGAGGCGTTTACCACATAACCGCCGGGGCACATACAGAAGGAAAACACCGCACGCCCCTCGGAGGTATGATAGGTCAGCTTATAATCAGCTGCCGGCAGACTCCCCTCCTCGATACCGTCGCCGTAACGCCCCCGGTCAATGAGGCTTCTGGGGTGCTCGATCCGAAGTCCCATGGCAAAAGGCTTCTGCTCCATGGAAAGTCCCATTTCATTCAGCATTTGAAATGTATCTCTGGCGCTGTGCCCTACCGCCAGCACCACTGCATTTGTTGTCATCTCCACTTCTTGTTTACATAATTTTATTATGGTTAACTTGTAGAGATTCATCGATTCTGAAATTACATCGATCCGTTTCAACTGATGTTGAAACAGGATCTCACCCCCGCAGGAAAGGATCTCACTACGCATGTTCTGCATGATCCGGTACAGCACATCCGTTCCGATATGAGGCTTTGCATCACAGGTGATCTCCTCCGGTGCACCAAAGGCATGGAAGGTCTGCAGGACAAAGGCCTGGGAGCCGTCCCGGTCTTTATTCCCGGTATACAGCTTGCCGTCGGAGAAGGTTCCTGCACCACCCTCTCCAAAGGAAACATTGCTTTCCGGATCCAGGCTTCCGCCTTCCCAGAACCGGTCCACATCCTTCTTTCTCTCTTCCACCGGCTTTCCACGCTCGATCAGGATCGGTCGGAAGCCGGCTCTCGCCAGCATCAGGCCGGCAAAATAACCGGCAGGTCCGGTCCCCACAATCACCGGGCGACGATTGTCTCTTCCAATGTTCTTTTCTTCTGCAGATGGAGCTGCCTCCCCTCTCTCAGTGGATGGAGCATCCTCTATCCTTCCTGCAGAAAACGGGAATCTGTATTCCTTTCTCTTTATGGAAGTCACCTGATCTCCCCGAAGCCCCCGGAGGATCTGTTTTTCCTCCGCTTCGGAATAACCGGTCACAGCTGCAGAGATATGATAATGGATCTGATCCTTCTTTCTTGCATCCAAAGATCTCCGAAGGAGGGTCACCTCTGGCAGGTTTCTCCGACGGAGCGCTTTTTCACAGGCCCGGATCAGGTCCGTTTCCGTATAATTGACAGGCAGTTTTATATTCTGTATTCGAAGCATACGTTCTTTCGCTCTTTTCTTTTATATCATCCGTCCGGCCCGGATCCCGCTGATCAGAGCAAACATCAGATTGTATCCGCCGCAGCGGCCCACCACATCCAGCGCTTCCCCTGTAACCGCAAGACGTCCGTTCCCATGAGGTTCGGCCTCCTCGCTCACGTTCACCTGTCGTCCGATGTCGCTCATATTCTCACGGCTTCTGCTCACTTGCATGGTTTTCGGATCCACTACATCCGTCAGGATCCCGCCCCGGCATGCCTGGCCCATCTCGCCTTTCTTTCCGCTGACTACGAGACGCCATTGCTTCAGCTGCGAGAACAGCTTCTTCAATTCCTCCCGGCTAAAGTCTCCCAGAGGTTTCTTAGCAGCCTCCTGGCCAAAGCACATTTCCAGGAAGAAACGGCACAGCTTCTCATGCAGGAAGCCGTTCAGGACCCCGTCCATCCGTCGGCCCGGGTCCATATCATTCAGCGCTGCCAGAAATGTATCCGCATCCTTCCAAAGAGGAAGCAGATCGATCCGAAGCTTCGATCCAATGGACGCATAAGTGGACAGATTAAAGACGGCAATGCCGGAGATCCCGTATTCCGTCATCTGAAGTTCTCCGGTCTCCACATCTTCATTCTCCTCCAGCAAGAGTTCTGCTTTCACACGAACCCCTGCTAAAGGTGAAACATCCTCCTCAACCATAAGCGGGCAGAGAGCCGCTTCAAAGGGCGTATAAGGCAGTTTCAGGTCCGTAAGCAGTTTACCGATCGTTCCCGGCTTTGCAGCCCCGAGATGCGGCGCTGCAGGGCTTCCAAGGGCCAGCACAAGCTTCTCTGCATGGACAGGACCGCCTGCCTGCAGCAGATATCCGTTTTCCTCTTCTTCGATCCCGGTCACCTCGGTATCATAGAGGAAATGTACCCCTGCCGCACGGGCAGCATCCGTCAGGGCCCAGACCACGCCGGAGGCCTGCAGACTCTGGGGATAGAAGTATCCGTCACGTTCCTCCACAAGCGGAATACCAAGCTCCAGAAGATACTTCCGGAGTTCAGCCGCCGAAGCCTCATTTACCACAGCTTTCGCAAAGGCCGATCCGTAATAGACAGAATCAGAAATAACGGCATTTGCCAGATTGCATTTGCCGTTACCTGTGGCGTAAAGCTTCCGCCCGCTCTTTTTATTCTGTTCGATCAGCAGGACAGACCTGCCCCGTTTCGCTATTTCCGCAGCTGAAACGAGGCCGGATGCTCCGGCCCCGATCACGCAGACATCGTATCGATTATTCTGATCGTTACTCAAACTTAACTCCCTCTTTGCTGTTATATACAGAGATCCAGGTCTTGCCGGGATTCATTTTCAGCTCTGAGCCATCTGCAGTGTACCACTTGGTTGTGGTTCCGCTGTTCTTCCAGGTAACCGGGATTGCCTTACCACCGGTACAATAGAAGCCGTCTCCGGAGCCGGACCAGCTCATATCCTGGCTGCCGGCAGCCTCATAGCCTGCCAGTGCGCTGTAGGTGTTGAACTGGATCAGCACATTTGTGAACTGCAGCTGTTCGCCTGTCTCGGCATCGATCTGCTTATCATTGAACTGGAAGCGGTTATAAACCTTTCCCTCTTCATCATACTCGAACCAGGGCGCATTGTTCCGGAAGTTGATCTCGATCTTCTTGGCTGTCTTTGCATCCGAAGCCTTAAGGTCCTCAAACTCCTCCTTGAATGCATGGTTCTTCTTGTAATAGCTTTCGTAGGTTCTACTGAATTTCTTATCATTGATCCGCTTCAGAAGATCCTTACCCGTGGTATAGGCATTGTGCGGCATATAACGTGTATCATCACGATATCCGCCGGGCTCACGGATCAGGTCGATAAACTGCAGATGCGGATAATGTCCGTCGTACAGGTCATTATGATTTGCAAAATCAGATGCGCCCCAGAAGACATGTACCGTGTTGTACTCCACGGACTTCCGGTCATAGTAATGACGGTTGGAACGGATGGGCTCCAGGCGCTCAATATCCTCAAATTCCGTAATGATGCACATAAGACGGGTAATTCCGCCCTCTACATACATTTCATAGATGATATCCGCATGAGAGACACCATACTGCGGCTGAGCGGCATAGGTATTCTCGATCTGTATGGAAATGGGCCGCTTATTGGCATAATGCTCGTCGATATAAAGTCCGGTCAGCGGGTTCTTGATCTGACCATCCTTGGACAGGGTCACGGAAAGTGCATTCTTGATCATGGAAGGCTCCGAAACCTTAACGCTTACGGACTGCGCAGGCTTCTGGTCCCCGGTGGAGGCTTCCTCCTCCTTGTTTCCACATCCGGTAAGGAGCATGGATGCTGCCAGCGTAAGTGCCGCGATTCGATATCTCCATTTCTTATTCATAATCTCTGGTATATCCTTTCCTTTGTAGTATTTCTTCCTGCATCTTTTCCATGGCGATCCGTTCTTCCTCTTCCATATGATCGTAACCGAACAGATGCAGCATGCTGTGAGCGGTCAGAAATGCGACCTCACGGCCGATGCTGTGACCGTACTCCTCCGCCTGCTCCTTTGCGTGGTCCAGAGAAATGACGATGTCTCCGAGAAGCAGTTCTCCCGTCTCCGGATCAAAGGCGTCCACCCCTTCCTCCTCGAGGAAGCTGAAATCTCCGGGGGTTTCGTACTCCAGCATGGGAAACGAAAGCACATCCGTAGCCGCATCGATATTGCGGTGTTCCAGGTTGAGCCGGTGGATCTCCGTATCATCCGTAAATGTAACCTCTACCGTACATTCATACGGACACTCCACGTAATCCAGCGCCTCGGAAACCACATCCGATACAATGGAATGGCACTTTTCTAAAAGAGAACTGTCCTGATATTCATCGTTCATATATACACTCATGGCATACCTCGTCCTTCACACGCAAAAACACATGATTATTCTACTACATTTAGTGGCATTTGTGAAGTATTTCCACAAGATTTTCCAGTTATTTCCAGTCTCTCCTGTGATCTCTTGGATCCTCCCGGTGAGAGTGCCTCCTGTCCTCCGACTGCTGCGGGTGTTTTTTATCGTACTGCTCATAGGCCTCCACGATCTTCTGTACCAGAGGATGACGTACCACATCCTTGGAGGTCAGCTCGCAGATCTCGATCCCTTCGATCCCCTGCACCACCCGGAGAGCCATGTCCAGACCGCTGGTCATCCCTGCAGCCAGATCCTTCTGACTTGCATCACCGGTGATGATGGCCTTGGAACCGAAGCCGATACGGGTAAGGAACATTTTCATCTGGGCGGGGGTTGTATTCTGTGCCTCGTCCAGAACGATGAATGCATTATCCAGTGTCCGTCCGCGCATATACGCCAGGGGTGCCACCTCGATCAGGCCCTTCTCCATATTCTTGGAGAACTGCTCTCCACCCATGATGTCATACAGGGCATCATACAGCGGCCGAAGGTAGGGATCGATCTTGGACTGCAGATCCCCGGGAAGAAAGCCCAGGCGCTCGCCTGCTTCTATGGCGGGCCGCGTCAGTATGATCCGCTCCACCTCATTCCGCTTAAATGCGGTGATGGCCTTTGCCATAGCCAGATAGGTCTTTCCGGTTCCGGCAGGACCGGTTCCGAAGACGATCATATTCTTATCAATGGCTTCCGCATATTTCCGCTGGCCGTAGGTCTTCGGCTTTACCGGACGTCCGCTGACGGTGTGGCAGATGATATCCCGGTCCAGGTCGCTGATCCGCTCCGCCCGCTCATCCATCACCAGAGAAATGGCATAATCCACGGACTGATCCGTGATCTCCGAACCGGAGCCTGCCATACCTGCCAGATCCTCTAAAACACGGCAGGCCTGATCCACCGGATGCTCCTCACCGGAGATCAGCAGGCGGTCCTCTCTTACCACATAGCTGATATGAAATGCGCGCTCCAGCTTCCGTACATTTCGATCAAACTGACCGAAGACGGTCTGCATGCTTCCGGGTGGAAGCGAAACCTCTCGTTCTTTATAACCCATATCCTGATCCTTTCTACTCCATTTCCCAAATATACTCCAAAAGCGAATCGGTCCATCCCGAGATAGGGAAAAAGCACCTCAGGTTTCTACCCGAGGTGCTTAATCATCATACCGGAATTACCGATAACTCTTATTATTTGTTGAACTTGCGCTTTCTTGCAGCCTCAGATTTCTTCTTGCGTCTAACTGAAGGCTTCTCGTAATGCTCTCTTTTGCGAATCTCCTGCTGAATGCCGGCCTTTGCACAGTTTCTCTTGAAACGACGCAGTGCGCTTTCCAGGTTCTCGCCTTCTTTAACAACTACGCTTGACAATCTTTATCCCTCCCTCCAGTTGTGGACTACATGCACATTTCTCAGAAAAATGCACACATGACATTATATCTACTGATGATTGCTTTGTCAAGATTTTATTTGAAGGAATCCAGCAGCATGTATAACTCATTGTAAGAATAATACGTGAAGAATTCCACATCCTCACCCTTCTGAACCTGGTAGATCTTCGAAGGAAGGGACTCATACTCCGCCTTCGTTACCTCCTTGCCGTTCCAGGTGTAGGTATAGGTGGTCATGGCCGCGTCCTGTGCCTCCTGGGTACCGGAAGCGATGACCTTCTTCTTTCCGTTATTCAGCTTGGTGATATATTTGTGATAAATGCCCTGACGTCCGCACTCCTCATAGATCAGACCGCTGTGTGCCTTCACATAGACTGCACCGTCAAAGCCCAGATCCTGAAGATCCAGAAGCTTTCCGTTATAGTAGGAAACGATATCCACCTGGTTGCCGTACTCCTCGCTGCGCACCAGAAGCTCCGGTGTGCTGTTGTTATCTACATAGACCAGATCAAAGGACAGATGATCGCAGGTATTAAGATCCACAGCTTCCTTCACGTAGTTCTCCTTCATATACTTCTGATAGGCATCCACCCACGCTGTAGAAGCATCCGGCACATAGGCACCGTCCTTGTTCACACACTTGTTATCGATCCATTCATTTGTTACAAGATAGCCCTTGGTATTGAAATAGTACTGCTTTCCGTTAATGGTGAGCCACTGATTCTTCGGATACCAGCCGGTCTTGTCGGTAAACCACCAGCCCTTTTTATCCTTCTTCCATTTGCCGCCCACATTTTTGTTGCTCATGACGCCGCTCTTGTTGATCCAATAGCCGTCACGGTAGCAGTTCTTCTCCATATATCCGGTGGGAAGGAAATAATACCATTTTCCCCCGATCTTCTTCCATGTCTTCTTGGGATAGGTTCCGTCGGTATAACGGTACCACCAGCCGGTTTTATCCTTCTTCCACTTTCCACTCTTTGCTTCTGCGGTCAGAGTTGAGGAAGCTACGGCAAAAGCCATGAGAAATGCGGCGATCAGCAGCCACACGATCCCTTTTCCCAGTGCCATTCTTTTACTAACTTTCATCACTGATCTCCTTTCGCGCTCTCCGTATTACTTTCGGACTTGCTCTCTGACTTGCCTTCTGAAGAGCTCTCATCCAGCTTCTTCCAGGACTTGAACAGCTTATCGATCTCCTTCTTTGAACCTGCGGAAATGGTGATCCCCGCTACATCCGTATCGGTAAAGGCATAGAACTGAACCGTGTAGAAGGACTGATTGTTAGCCTCGATGATATAGGACAGATACTTGTCATTTCCGATGGGGCTTCCGGACTTCAGCTCACATTCCTTGATCTTGATGCTGGTGTCCTTTTCGAGAGACTCCTTGATCTTCTGCTCCGAGGTATTCATGAACTGTTCCTGGGTGGTGCCCTTCGGCAGCGGACTCAGGACCACCGAGGTACTGGTATGGAGCTCGCCGTCTCCGCCGTACATGGTCATAAAGTCCTTTCCGGAAGCAAGCACCGACGCAACATTTTTATTCGTATACCCGTCATCCGAAATATCATTGGCGGTCAGGATCTCGTCCAGGATCGCAAACTCAAAGTCCCGGCTGGGAGAAGTAAAATGTATCGAGTAACGTTCATTCTTATAGGTATTTTCGGTATAGCTGCCGAGATAATCCTCTGCGCCGTGTCCCACCACATCCTCCTGTGTCAGCTTGCTGCCGGTGCCGCCGCAGCCTGTGAGGCAGAAAGCCAGAAGGAGTGTGATCAGTAGTATTCTTTTCTTCATGTGTCGTCATTCATTCCTTTATATGATTACAGCTGGCTCTTTGCTTCTTCCACGCCTGCTGCAAGGGCTGCATCGATTCCGGAAGCATCCTTACCGCCGGCCTGAGCCATGTTCGGACGTCCGCCGCCGCCACCGCCAACCATGGGCGCGATCTTCTTAACGATATTTCCCGCATGGATCCCGGCTGCCACTGCATCATCGCTGGCCATAACCAGAAGATTTACCTTACCGCCTGCATTCGATGCAAGGATCACAACAGACTTACCCAGCTTTGCCTTGAACTCATCGCCCAGGTTTCGAAGCTCATTCATATCCACATCCGTCAGTGCCACGGGAAGGATGGTCACATCCCCTGCCTGAACGGCATTTCCCATAACGTCGGAAGCGGCGCTCTTTGCAGCCTCAGCCTTCAGCTTCTGGTTCTCCTGTGTGAGACGCTTAACCTCTTCCAGCAGTCCCTCGATCCGGGCTGTCAGACGGTCCGGCTCGGTCTTTGCTGCAGCTGCAGCGGCCAGAAGGGTCTTCTCAATATTCTTATAGTATTCAAATGCGCCTTCGCCCGTCAGTGCCTCGATACGTCTTACACCGGCAGAAATACCCTGCTCGGACACGATCTTGAAGGTACCGATCAGACCGGTATGTGCCACATGGGTACCACCGCAAAGCTCGATGGAGAAATCTCCCATGGAAACCACACGAACCTCTTCGCCGTACTTCTCGCCAAAGAGTGCCATGGCTCCGGTCTTCTTCGCTTCCTCGATGCCCATGATCTGTGTATTTACAGTAAGATCCATAGTGATCTCACGGTTCACCAGCTCCTCAACCTTCGCCAGTTCCTCAGCGGTCATGGCCTGATTATGGGTAAAGTCGAAACGAAGACGTCCGTCCTCAACCAGGGAGCCTGCCTGCTCTACATGATCGCCCAGAACCGTCTTCAGAGCCTTCTGAAGCAGGTGGGTTGCAGAGTGATTGCTGCAGATCATGGAACGACGCTTCGCATCCACGGTCAGAGTTGCCAGCTCCTTCACTGAGATGGAACCGGACTCCACATATCCGATATGTGCGATCTTGCTTCCTGCCACATGGATGGTGTCCTGAACGATAAATGTACCGTTCTCCGTCCGGATCACACCGCTGTCGCCGGTCTGACCGCCCATGGTTCCATAGAAGGGTGTGCTTCCTACGATCACGGAACCCATATCTCCTTCACTTAAGCTATCTGCCAGAGATGTCTCTGCGGAATCGCCGGCCTCTACGGTCTTCGTCAGAGCCAGGATGGTATCCTGCTTCTCCAGCTTGTCATAGCCGTCAAACTCTGAGGTCATAGCTGCATCCAGCTGCTCGTAAACCGTAGCATCGGCACCCATGTAATTGGATACCTTTCTTGCGGTACGTGCCTTGATGCGCTGTTCCTCCATGCATGCGGTAAAGCCTTCCTCATCCACGGAGATGCCTTCCTCTGCCAGGATCTCACGTGTAAGATCCAGGGGGAATCCGTAGGTATCATACAGCTTGAAGGCCTTCTCACCGGAGAGCTGCTTCTCGCCGGCAGCATGCATTTCCTTCTTATAGTCTGCCAGGATGCCCAGGCCCTGGTCGATGGTCTTGTTGAAGTTCTCTTCTTCCTTGCCCAGCACTGCAAAGATATGAGCCTGCTTCTCCTCCAGCTCCGGATAAGCATCCTTGGAGTTCTCGATCACAGTCTTTGCCACATCGCAGAGGAATCTGCCCTGGATGCCCAGGAGTCTTCCGTGACGTGCCGCACGGCGAAGCAGACGACGCATAACATAGCCTCTTCCTTCATTGGAGGGCATGATACCGTCGGATGCCATAAATGTAACGGAACGGATATGATCTGTGATGACACGGATGGAAACATCTGCCTCATACTTGGCACCGTATTCTGCCTTTGCAAGCTCGCAGATCTTATCGCGGATGGCCTTGATGGTATCCACATCAAAGATGGAGTCCACATCCTGAACAACCACTGCCAGACGCTCCAGACCCATACCGGTATCGATGTTCTTCTGAGCCAGCGTCTCGTAATTACCCTTGCCGTCATTTTCGAACTGGGTAAATACGTTATTCCAAACCTCCATGTAACGGTCGCAGTCGCAGCCTACCGTACAATCCGGCTTGCCGCATCCGTAGCGCTCACCGCGGTCATAATAGATCTCGGAACAGGGGCCGCAGGGACCTGCACCGTGCTCCCAGAAGTTATCCTCCTTGCCAAAACGGAAGATACGCTCTGCCGGGATGCCGATCTCCTTGTTCCAGATATCAAAGGCCTCATCATCATCCTGATAGATAGAAGGATACAGACGATCCTTGTCCAGACCAACCACGTCGGTCAGGAACTCCCAGGACCATGCAATGGCCTCATGCTTGAAGTAATCTCCGAAGGAGAAGTTTCCCAGCATTTCGAAAAATGTACCGTGACGTGCGGTCTTACCTACATTTTCGATATCACCTGTACGGATACACTTCTGGCAGGTGGTCACACGTCTTCTGGGCGGGATCTCCTGGCCTGTAAAATAAGGCTTCAGAGGTGCCATACCGGCATTGATAAGAAGGAGACTGTTGTCATTATGAGGAACGAGCGAAAAGCTCTTCATCCTCAGATGCTCCTGTTTCTCGAAATAAGAAAGATACATTTCTCGAAGTTCATTTACGCCATACTTTTTCACTGCTGTTTTTCCTCCTTGGAATCCTTTGCTTTTCTCCACTTCGTGCCTGCAATGAATCCAAGAACTGCAAGTACAAGTAAGACTACATATTTGATGATATACGTGCCGAATTCGGCAAATATTTCGGACATATTATTATCCTCGCTTTCTATATTCGAACGGCCTTACGCCATCGATCACTCATTTATCTCCCCTGATCTTCCCCGGAGTTTTCGGTTACCGGCGCTCTGCCAGCTCCCGGATGACCTCGGCCCAGGTGGTGTCACGCTCTGCCATCAGCACCATCAGGTGGTACAGCAGATCGGAGATCTCATATTTCAGCTCTTCCTTATCCGGATTCTTGGCTGCGATGACTACCTCGGTAGCTTCCTCTCCCACCTTCTTCAGGATCTTGTCGATTCCCTTATCAAAGAGGTAGTTGGTGTAGGAGCCTTCCTTCGGATGCGCCTTGCGGTCCATGATCACATCCATGACATCCTGAAATACGGTAAGGGGATTGGTGTCGTCATACTCCTTCTTCATCAGAGATGTATAGAAGCAGCTGCGGTTGCCCGTGTGGCATGCGGCACCGATCTGAGAAACCTTCGCCAGGATGGTATCCTTGTCACAGTCAATATCCAGTGACTTTACAAACTGGAAGTGACCGCTGGTCTCGCCCTTAACCCAAAGCTCGTTACGGCTTCTGGAGAAGTAGGTCATACGGCCGGTCTCCAGGGTCTTCTGGAAGGACTCCTGGTTCATGTAAGCCATCATCAGCACTTCCTTAGTCTTATAATCCTGAACGATACAGGGAACCAGGCCGTTCTCGTCCGTCTTGAACTCAGAGAAGGGAACCGCACTCTCATAGAGATTCACAGGAACTCCCTGCTCTCTGCAGGCCTGTTTGATCTTCATGATGTCATGCATTTCCAGATTATAAAGGCTTACAACCTCTGCACCGGTATCATTCAGAAGCTCGGCGATATCGGAGCCGTCCGTACTGAAAGAAGAAACAATGACCGGAAGGCCTACCTCCTTCTTGATCTCCTTCACATATTCGTTATATCGGTTCAGCTTTCCGTAGTGTACCAGCAGAAGCTCTCCGGCACCGGCTTCCTTCAGGGCCTTGCCGTAGGTAACCGGATCCTCACAGTCCGTAAGATCGATGGTTACGATGATCCGCTCAGAGCCGAACCGGTCCGATGCCTCCTTTACGATGGAGATATCACTGAGAGGCGCTGATTTCATGCACACCTTGGAGGCTCCGGCATAAAGCAGCTTCTTCACATCCTCCAGACGGCGGACTCCGCCGCAGGCGATGATGGGAACATCCACTTCTCTGGAGATCTCCCGGATGATGGGAATGTTCTTCTCAAGTCCTTCTCTGGATGCATTGCTGTCAAAAAAGGCGATAGCATCTGCACCCATATCGTTATACAGTTTCGCGTCCTCCACTGCGTTCTCCAGTGTGACGCAGGGAATGATCTGTTTCTCGTCCATAGTATTTCCTCCTGGTTATTCTGTCCCGGATCAGGGATTACAGGGCTCCCTTTGTGGAAAGGAGTTCTCCGTCCAGCCGCTCGTCGATCCGCGTGGCAAGATTCAGCGCATTTGCAAAAGCCTTAAATGCAGCCTCAATGATGTGATGATTGTTGCTTCCCGACAGCTGACGCAGATGGAGATTCATTTCTCCTGCGTAGGAAACGGCATAGAAGAACTCCTTTACCATTTCCGTATCCATATAGCCGACCTTCGGTGTGGTCAGCTCCAGGTCATAGGACAGGTACGGACGTCCGGACAGATCCACGGCACAAAGGATGAGTGCGTCATCCATGGGCATGGTAAAGGACGCATATCTGCGGATCCCCTTCTTGTCCCCCACTGCCTCCTTGATGGCCTTTCCCAGCACGATGCCGGTGTCCTCGATGGTGTGGTGGCTGTCTACGTAAAGATCTCCCTTTGCAACCAGACTCATATCAAAGAAACCATGCTTTGCAAAGCTCTTCAGCATGTGATCAAAGAATCCGATGCCTGTGTCTACCGTAGCCGCTCCGGCGCCGTCCAGGTTGAGAGCCAGTGTAATGTCTGTCTCACTGGTGGTGCGGGCGATTGAACTCTTTCTGTCCTCCATATCCTACCATTCCTTTCTATACTGTTCTGTACTGTTCTGTACTGTTCTGTACTGTTGTTAACGTATTGATCCTTTAATCCTCGAAACGGACCTTCATGGAATTTGCATGGGCTGTCAGTCCCTCTGACTCCGCAAATGTCATGATGTCCTTATATACCGGCTCCAGTGCCTCTCTGGAGTAGGAAATGATGCTGGACTTCTTTACAAAGTCATCCACTCCCAGAGGTGAGAAGAAACGTGCGGTTCCATTGGTGGGAAGCACGTGGTTCGGTCCTGCAAAATAATCTCCCAGAGGCTCGGAGGAGTACTCTCCCAGGAACATGGCGCCCGCATTCTTGATCCGGGTCATGGTCTGGAACGGATCCTTTGTCAGGATCTCCATATGCTCCGGAGCCAGAAGATTTGCGGTCTCGATGGCGTCATCCATATTGTCTGCCACCAGGATATATCCGAAGTTGTCCAGAGACTTCTCTATGATCTCCTTCCTTTCCAGCTGGGCGGTAAATGTATCCACCCATTCGGAAACCTCCTTCGCCAGCTTCTCGCTGCTGGTCACCAGGATCGAAGAAGCAAGCTCATCATGCTCTGCCTGGGACAGAAGGTCCGCAGCCACATACTTCGGATTCGGTGTATCGTCCGCCAGCACCAGGATCTCACTGGGGCCCGCGATGGAATCAATGCTTACATGTCCGAATACGACACGCTTGGCGATGGCAACGAAGATATTTCCGGGGCCTACGATCTTATCCACCTTGGGGATGGTCTCGGTTCCGTATGCCAGCGCTGCAATGGCCTGTGCACCGCCACATTTGTAGATCTCCGTCACACCGGCTTCATTTGCTGCCACAAGTGTTGTGGGATATACAACGCCCTCTGCATTACAGGGGGTTGTCATGATGATGTTCGGAACCCCTGCCACTCTGGCCGGGATCACATTCATCAGTACCGTGGAAGGATAAGCCGCCTTGCCGCCCGGTACATAAACGCCTGCATACTCCACAGGAGCGATCTTCTGACCCAGAATGGAACCGTCCGGCTTTGTTGTGATCCAGCTGTTCCGCTTCTGAAGCTCATGATACTCTTCGATATTTTTGATGGCCTTGCGGATCACCCGAAGCAGATCGGGATCCACTGCATCATAGGCATTTGCGATCTCTTCCTTCGTCACACGCATGGTCTCCGGCGTGAGCTCTGCATGATCAAAGCGTGCGGTATACTCCAGCAGCGCCTCGTCCCCGCGTGTATGTACCTCTGCCACGATCTTCTTAACCGTTGCTTCGTACGGACCATAATCATCCGGACTCCGCTTGATCAGATCCTTCAGCAGATTCTTCTGGGTTTCCTTTGTCAGTTCTATTATTCTCATTTTGTCTCCTTCTCTTCCTCATCCTTCAGCGCAGCAGCCACATCTGTAAGGAAGGCGCGAATTCTGGTGTGCTCCATCTTCAGGCTGACCTGATTTACCACGATCCTTGCAGACAGCGGGCATACCTCCTCCAGAACGGTAAGTCCGTTCTCACGAAGGGTGGAGCCTGTCTCCACGATATCCACGATCACATCTGCAAGACCCACCACCGGAGCCAGCTCCACGGAGCCGTTCAGCTTGATGATCTCAACACTCTGATTCTTTTTATTCTGGAAATAATTCTTGGCGATCACCGGATACTTGGATGCCACCCGGATGATCTCATTCCGCTTCAGGAGATCCCGTGCCTCCTCCGGACCGCAGACGCACATTTTGCAGGCGCCATAGCCCAGATCCAGAACCTCATACAGATTCCGGTTTTCCTCCAGGAGGGTATCCTTTCCAACAACGCCGATGTCGGCAACTCCGTATTCCACGTAGGTCGGTACATCACTGGGCTTTGCCAGGAAGAACCGGAGTCCCAGTTCTTCATTTGTGAAAATGAGCTTTCTTGTGGTGGGATCCTTCATCTCATCACAGGTGATACCGATCTTTTCAAAGAGGGCCATGGACTTTTTGGCGAGCCGCCCCTTTGCCAGGGCAAATGTAAGATATCGCATTTAAAAATCCTCCTCCTTCAACTCACTGTATAAAAGATTCTTTTCGGTGCCTTCGATCCGGTCAATCACCAGGATCCTCTCATCCGAAAGGAAGAAATAAACCTTCTTTACACGGTTTCGGTCCGCATAGGCCAGGTACTCCGTCAGGGCATGCCTGGTGGACTTGCGGATCAGCTCCGTCTTGATCCCCGCATTCCGAAGCCGCTTGCCCAGCGTCACCGCAGGCTCCTGGTTCTCGATGGGATAGATCACCAGCACCCGGTCCACGGGGCTGTCCGGCAGGATCTGCTGTCGGCTGAGGGCAGTCATCAGCTCGTCGATCACAATGGCAAAACCAATGGCCGGCGCATCCTTTCCGAACTGCTGCATCAGCGTGTTGTAACGGCCGCCGCGGACCACTGCGTCCCCGGTGCCGTAGGTATATCCTCTGAATACAATGCCTGTATAATAATCATATCCGTTCAGCATTCCAAGATCGATGCTGATGTACTTCTCATATCCATAATAGGAAACCGCATGATACACCTTGCGGAGCCGGTCAATGGCATCCAGCGCTCTCCGGCTGTTGGTAAAGCTTTCCGCCAGATCCAGCGCACTGAGGGTACCAAACAGCTGATCAAACCGGCGAAGTGCCTCGCGGATCTTTTCCGGAATATCCAGATGATCGGCATACTCGCTGAGTCCGAAGAAGTTGCGGATCTGGATGAAATCCCGGATCTTCTCCTCCTCTTCCGGACTGGCACCGGCTTCCTCCATCAGGCCCTTGAAATAGTCCACCTGTCCCATCACGATCTGGAACTCGGACAGGCCGGAGGCCTTCAGGGTATCAACCACGCAGGAGATCATTTCCGCATCTGCCGCGGAGCTGTCATCATTGATCAGCTCACAGCCGATCTGGGTCAGCTCATTTCGCTTGCCCTGATGCTGAAGTGCATTCTGGAACGTATTCCCTTCATAGCAAAGACGGATGGGCAGCTCCTCATCCTTATAATACTTTGCCACGCAGCGGGCTACGCTGGGGGTAAAGTCGGGACGCAGGACCAGGGTGTTATTCTCCCGGTCAAAGAATTTGTACATCTCGTTGGAATGGGCCGAACCCTTCTCCATATTGAAGATATTGAAATATTCGAAACTGGGAGTTTCGATGTCATGATAGCTGTATAAATGCAGGACATGATGGATGTTCCGAAGCAGCTGATTCTTTTGTCTTTCCTCGTCTCCATAAATGTCACGCACACCTTCCGGGGTGTGAAGCAGTGTTTCTCTCATAACGTCTTACATTCCTCATTTCTTTATGATCCGTCTTAATGAAAAGACAGTATTTCCATGATTACACAGATAGAACCATTTTAATCCATTCCAGGTCTTCTTTCAAGTGATACTTTGTATTCCTTCTACTATTTATGCATTTATGCAAAAATATGTATCGAAATGCGAACATTCGTTTGCATTTTCGAAAATAGTATGATATAATACATCCGGATTATCAATATATATATAAATATAATCCGGAATCAAATCCGAATTTCTCAGTTTATTCCATAGGAGGTTCAACATGAATTTATCTGATAAGCCGGCGCTTTCCGCAAAGCAGCGCGAGATCCTGGAGTATATCAAGGAGTGCATCCTGTCCAAGGGCTATCCGCCTTCGGTCCGCGAGATCTGTGAAGCGGTTCATCTCAGCTCCACTTCTTCCGTACATTCCCAGCTGAATACACTGGAGAACAAGGGCTATATCCGCCGCGATCCCACAAAGCCCAGAACCCTTGAGATCGTAGATGACGATGCCTTCAACTTAGCCCGCAGAGAGATCGTAAATGTACCGCTTCTCGGTCAGGTCGCTGCAGGCCAGCCTCTTCTGGCTGTCGAGAACATCGAGAACTACATTCCGGTGCTTCCGGAGTATCTGCCCAGCGGATCCTCCTTCATGCTTCGCGTTAAGGGCGACAGTATGATCAATGTCGGCATATACGACCGGGATCTTCTGATCGTGGAACAGACCCCCACCGCAAGAAACGGGGATATCGTCGTTGCACTGATCGACGACTCCGTCACCGTGAAGACCTTCTACAAGGAGATCAACCAGATCCGGCTTCAGCCCGAGAATGATACCATGGATCCCATCATCGTTCCCGACTGTACCATCCTCGGCCGGGTGGTAGGCGTATTCCGGGTTCTGCGGTAATTTAAATACGGCGGTTCATCCTGACTTATGGTACAGGTTGAACCGCCGTGTTTATATGTCATGAAACAATAGAAAAGAACGAATTACGGGAGAATGAACTACGAAAGAATAAGATCCATATATACGCCCTTCTTCTCCTCATTACAGGTCACAAACCGATAGCGGACCTGGTTTCCCTCATTGTAACGAAGGGACATCAGTGAATAGGGGTAACGCACGATGGCGGCCAGCTCGCAGAACAGCTGGTCTGCCAGCTCAATGGAATACTTCTTCAGGTGAACATCCACCACGTATTTATTGTAATTAACATTGATACAGTATTTCTTTAAATCCTTTCGATCAGACAGAAACAGATCGAGCTTCTGGGAAAACTTCTGATCGACCTCCAGAGTAACCTTTGCCAGATATTCATTCATTACACGAAACATTTTGCTTCCTCCTGCAGGGCGGCATTCTTAATAAATCTGCTTATCCGGGATCCGCTCATGGATCTCACGGAACTGATCAAAGTTGGCAATAAACAGTCTTACAACCTCCGGGTCAAACTGTGTGCCGCTGTTCTTTACGATCTCGTTATAGGACTCTTCTATGGTCCAGCCCTTCTTATAGGACCGGGTGGTGGTCAGCGCATCAAATACATCACAGACGGTGATCAGCCGGGCGATATAGGCGATCTCCGTTTCCTTCATTCCCAGATACCCTTTTCCGTCCCAGCGCTCATGATGCTCCTTCGCAAGGGTTGCAGCCAGCTGCATGATCTCCCCGGGACAGTCCTTCAGAAGCGCTTCGCCGTACAGCACATGGTTCTTCATGATCTGATATTCATCCTCGGTCAGCCGGGTAGGCTTATCCAGGATCTCCTCCGGGATCATCAGCTTGCCGATATCATGCATCATGGCAGCTGCGGCCAGCTTCTCGCAGTAGTCCATATCAAAGCCGGAAGCACGCCCGAGCACCTTCATATACTCTGCCACTCTTCGGATATGCTCTCCAGTCTCCTTGGACTTGGTCTCACTGATCTCCGAAAAGGCATAGATCAGATAGTTCTCATTCTGCTGCATGGTCATTGCAGTATCGATATATTTATCGATCATGGAGGAGTTTCGGTCAACGATGAAGAATGCCACAAAGGACATGATGACCTCGATCATAAGAAGTGTGATGATCACCTCCACGAAACGCCCGTCGAATCCCGTAAACTGCGGGTTCAGCACCAGCTCCGGGAAATAGATCTGAAATATCGCGGATCCCAGGATCCCGGCATTCATCAGCATGGATGTGTACAGAACGAAGGTTCTGTTATAATACAGGGATGAGATCAGGGTCGGAAACAGAATAAAGGGATAGGCGATGGAATTCAGCTGCGTGATCAGTATGGTGGAAATGATGGTGGTACACCATACGATCACATGCCGGATATAGCCATGACCCTCCTGTTTAAATATCGAGATCAGAACCGCCGGGATCAGTGCAAAGATAACACAGGCACCGAAGCTGACGGAAAGGATCGTCACATCATATTCCTTGATCACAAAGATAAAGGTATAAAACAGCACAAGGAAATATATGATCACGCGAAGACACCGGGCTGAAACCCGGTTAATGTCTGCTGTATTTCTGTTGCGCATATATTTTTTATCCATCTGGATCCTTCGCTCCTTACTGAAACCATTGTAACATCTGCACCATGGAAATGCAATGTCGCACTGGATCAGTAAGTGATATGAGGCACATCCCTCCAGGTGTGTTCCAGATCATAGAATTCCCGCATTTCACGCAGGAAAATATGGATCACCACATCATTATAATCCAGCAGGATCCAGCCTCCGGCGGAACTTCCCTCACGCTCTCTGAGACGGAATCCGGCTCTGCCCATGGCTTCCTCCACGCCGTCCAGAAGCGCGTCCACCTGGGAATGGCTGCTTCCGCTGACGATCACGAAATCATCGCAGATCGCTGACACCTCTCCCACATGGAGACTTACGATATTTTCACCCTTTTTATCCTGCATGGCAGCAACTGCCGTATCGATCATTTTCTTTGTATTATCCACTTTCTTCCTCCTAAGCCTGACTCCGGTAGTATTCATAGGTCTTCTCTGTCAGATCATCCACTGCACAGCCCTTTACCTCAAGGTATTCCAGGGTTCTGCGAAGGATATGGATGATGCAGGTATCCAGATCCGTAAAGGCCTCCTTCCGGATCTCCGGCAGTTCTCTGATCATCTTCCGGTTGGGCTCGATAAAATCAGCCACAAAAATGATCTTCTCCAGAAGCGTCATCTCCGGTTTTCCGGTGGTGTGATATGTAATGGCGGAAAGGATCTCCTCATCGGTCACGCCGTACTTCTTTTTTGCATAGTAAGCTCCCAGCTTTCCATGCAGAAGATCCGGGTTTTCGCGCTCACATTTGCTGATGGGGATCTCAAACTTTTCCGCCTTCTTCAGCTTGTCCTCCACGGAGAGACATTTCGCGCAGTCATGAAGCAGACCTGCGATCCGGGCGCGCTGTACATCCTCGCCGTAAACAAAGGCCATACAGGCAGCGGTATACTCCACTCCGATGGAATGAACATATCTTTTCGGAGTCAGCTTCATTTTTAATGACGCCAGCATTTCATCACGTTCCATAGATAACCTCACTTAAACTCACATATATAATCGGTTTTTGCGGATATAACGCTCCACCGCTTCCGGTACCAGTCCCTCCATGGAGGCCCCGGTTTTTGCTCTCTCCCGGATCTCCGTGGATGACACATCCACCGGGTCCATTTTTAGAAGGACCAGATCGGCTCCGGGATAATCCTTTTCATATTTCCGGATCAATGCCCTTGCCCGTTTCGCATCCACGTCCTCCCTTACGGCTGCCGCAAATGTGGCGAGCTGCAGAAACTCCTCCGGCGCCCGCCAGGTCGAAAGATGCTCCAGGGAATCCCCGCCGATCACAAAGACAAATCTTGTATCCGGGTACTCCTTTGTCAGCGTCCGAAGGGTATTCACCGTATAATTATCCTCCGGCCGTTTTCGGAGCTCCACATCCGAGATCTCCATATTTGAAAAGGGCGCAAGAGCAAGAGACAGCATGGCCACACGGTCATAGACCTCTGCCGCCTGTCCCTTCTTATAGTATCGGAGCTGTGTGGGGATGAACCAGACCTTATCCACCTGCAGCTGCTGACAGGCAGCCTCTGCAAGGGCGATATGCCCCAGATGAACGGGATCAAATGTCCCTCCCAGCAGTGCGATTCGATTACCTTGTGTTTCGCGGGAATTCAATCTTACTCTTCTCCTGATTCTTTCTGAACAAAACGATCTTGCGACCGATCACCTGAACCACCTCACTGTGGGTCCGCTCTGCCAGCGTCTGCGCCAGCACATTTGGATCATCCAGACAGTTCTTTAATACGTTGATCTTGATCAGCTCACGCTTTGTGATGGCTTCATTTACCGCCTCCGTAAACTCCGGTGTCAGGCTGGACTTTCCCAGAGACAGGATGGGATCCATGGTCTGTGCCAGGCCCTTCAGATAAGCTCTTTCTTTCGTATTCATCGCTACTTCCTTTACTCGTGATAATAGTCAAATTCATGTCCATAGACCCGGACGGTCTCTCCGTCCTGGATACCCAGATCCTCCAGCTGCTGCAGGATACCGTTCACCTTCATGAAATTCTGGAAGAATAAGAAGCCCTTCTCGTCCTCCAGATTCGTATATCCCAGCATACGCTCGATCTTCGGACCTTCTACCAGATATACGCCTTCCTCCTCGGTGGATTTCTCCACGGTAAAGGACAGCTGCTCTGTATCCCGGAAGGAATCCGGATCCAGCTCCTGCTCAAATATGATCTTCTCCTTGGGCAGATCCTTCAGAAGGTCGGAAACTGCATAAAGCAGCTCGCGAACCCCCTCCTTGGTTGCCGCGGAGATGGGCAGGATCTTCACCATCCGGTCCTTATAGGCTTCCTCCAGGAACTGCATGGTGATCTTTCGCTCTTCCTCATCCAGAAGATCCATCTTGTTGCAGGCCAGGATCATGGGACGGGAGGCCAGCTCTGCATTGTATTTCTGCAGTTCTTCGTTGATCTGCCTTACATCCTCCACAGGATCACGTCCTTCGGTCCCTGCTGCATCCACCACGTGTACCAGAACACGGGTCCGCTCGATATGACGGAGGAAGTCGAAGCCAAGCCCAACGCCCTCGGATGCACCCTCGATGATCCCCGGGATGTCTGCCATGACAAAGCCGGGAGCATCCGGAAGATCCACAACGCCGAGGTTCGGTACCAGCGTCGTAAAATGATACTCTGCGATCTTCGGCTTTGCGTTGGTGGTCACAGACAGAAGGGTGGACTTTCCAGCACTGGGGAAGCCCACAAGTCCCACATCTGCGATCATTTTCAGCTCCAGTGTGAGATACTTCTCAATGGCCGGCTGTCCCGGCTGGGCATACTTGGGCGCCTGCATGACGCTGGTCACGTAATGCTGGTTTCCCTTTCCGCCACGTCCGCCCTTGAACAGGACCACAGGCTCCTCGCGGTCGGCCATATCCAGGATCACCTTGCCGGTCTCAAAATCACGGATCACGGTTCCGGGGGGTACCTTCAGCACCACATCTTTTCCGTTGGCTCCGTGACAGTTCCGCTTGCGTCCCTCTTCACCGTCTTCCGCCTTATATTTCCTGATATTTCGGAAGTCTGTCAGGGTATTCAGTCCCTTATCGATGACAAATACCACATTTCCGCCGTCTCCACCGTCTCCGCCGTCGGGTCCGCCATTGGGAACATACAGCTCCCTGCGGAAGGACACATGTCCGTCCCCGCCCTTACCGGACCGGACAAAGATCTTCGCTCTGTCTGCAAACATAAGCATTCTCCTAATGATTTGAAAATAAAGAATTTAATTTAGTAAAGAAAAAGGAGCTCTGTGTCGCCACAAAGCTCCCTCTCTTCGTTCTTAAGCAACCGGATGAACAGATACCTGCTTCTTATCTCTTCCCAGTCTCTCAAACCGAACAATTCCATCTGTCAATGCGAAGAGTGTGTCGTCACCGCCACGTCCAACATTGAGTCCCGGATGAATCTTTGTTCCACGCTGTCTGTATAAAATATTGCCTGCTTTTACAAACTGTCCGTCTGCTCTTTTCGCTCCAAGGCGCTTTGCTTCGGAATCACGACCGTTCTTGGTAGAACCAACACCCTTTTTGTGAGCGAAGAGCTGTAAATTCATTCTCAGCACTTTACGATACCTCCTTAAAGAATATTCGAATATACTCGTCTCCATACTCCTTATAGATCTCACATAAGCCGATCTGTAAGGACTTGATCAGAATATGACTTGCCTGACTTACCTCTCCCCGGACCTTTGCACGAAGATAGCCGTCCTTTACTTCTGCGATCAGATGATCCGATGTCAGTTCCTCAATGGAATTCACGGTGTTGATCGCCAGTGCGGATACCGCACTGCAAAGGATATCCTCTCCCGGTTCCGCATATTCTGCGTGTCCGGTCAGCTGAAATCCGAAATAGGTATTGTCATGCAGATAAAATTTTGCACGGATCATACGTCCAACCTCGCTGATTACGCGTTAATGGATTCGATCTTTACTTCTGTGTACGGCTGTCTGTGACCGTTCTTCTTATGATATCCGCTCTTACGCTTATATCTGTAAACAACGACCTTTTTAGCCTTGTCCGTCTTTACAACGGATGCCTTAACAGCTGCGTTCTTAACAGCGTCGCCAAAGAGAAGTTCTGTGTCATTCTGAACTGCGATTACATCATCAAATGTAACCTCTGCGCCATCTTCAGCGCCGAGCTTTTCAACTCGAATGATATCTCCCTCAGCCACCTTGTACTGCTTTCCGCCTGTTGCAATGATTGCGTACATATGGTTTTCCTCCTATCATTAAAACTCGCCAACTTCGGTGATCCCAATTAGAGGATACTTGCGAAATGACACACTTCTACCTCGTTGTGCGGCATACCTTGATAATATAGCACCTTCCCCCAGATTCTGTCAACCATTATTTCATGAAAATGTGGCGAAAAATCGGGAAAAATCAGAGGAGCTCCCTCAGCGGCGGTGCTTTCTTCTCTCTTGTCACTTCAACGATCCCCAGCTTTGTCATATCCACCACATGGACCTGACAGGGGTCCTGGGCGGTACAGCGCCTCAGTTCTCCCATCACCTGGCCGTCATGGGCCGGCTTCTTCATGCTGATGAAATCGATCATGATGATCCCGGAAAGATTCAGCAGCCGGATCAGCCGTGCGATCTCTGCTGCCGCCTCCAGGTTCTGCTCCAGGGCACTCTCTTCATGACTCTTCCCATTGATATTCTTTCCGGAATTTACATCGATCACGGTCATAGCCTCCGTGGTTTCCACATAGAGATAGCCTCCGCCCTTCAGATATACCTTCCGGTTCATAGCCTTCTCCATAAGAGTCGGCAGATTGAAAATGATCCCGGGGTTCTCCCGCTCCGGAGACATCAGATTCAGCCGGTAGCCCTCCGGTGCCGGATCCTCCCACTCCAGATCCGTGTGAACTGCAGTTTCCTCATAGAGACCCCTCTGTACCATCTGATGCACATAAGCCTCCGGGGTGTTACTGTTTCGATAAAGCCATTTATGCTCCGGAGTGGTCTCTGCCCTCTTGATCAGCTCTCTTAGTTGACATAATAATATTATGGAAACCTCTCTTAACTCATCATCCGATTTCTCCGCTGCCGATGTCCTGGCGATGAAACCGAATCCGTCAAAATCCTCCGATTCTGTTTCTTCTCTTAAAATGTTCAAAAGCAGCTCCTTTAGCTCCTCCCTGCGTTCCGGATCCCGGAGTTTTTTCGAGATCCCCACCTGTCCGCTGCAGTTCACGACCACAGCGTCGCTTTTCAGCGACAGATTCGCGGAAGCCTCCGCCTGCTTTCCCTTCTGGGGTGTCGCGGAGACCTGGACCAGAATGGTGTCCCCCACAGAGATCTGTTCATATCTGCCCGGTATCATTCCGTTATTTTTACTGCCTCTCTTACGCAGGATCCGGTGTCTTCCTTCATTTTCCTTTAACTGATAAAAAAGCACCAGTCCCTCCGGTCCCTCCAGAAATGCGGCGCCCATGGTGGGTACGATCTTTGTGACGGTGGCGGTACAGATGCTTCCCAGCATTTCATCATCAGAAAAAAACAGGGCTTCTGTCAGGGAATGATCCACAAACAAAAACCCCATTTTCTTTTCTGCATATTTTGTATAAACAAAATCAGCCTTCAACTTTCAACTCCTGTTTTTCCTGTTGAATCTCAGGATTCCTTCACCCAAAATACCTTACCGCAGTTATTACAGAAGTACGGCGTTCCGTCTTCCCTCTTGACTCCGGCCAGCTGCTCGGGGATCGCGGGAGAAACATCCCTTGACTCACAGGAGGGGCACTCACGCACGCCGCTGTTATTCTTTTTAAAAATGTCAAAAAGTCCCATTTGACACCTCCCTTTGTAGAACTATATTTGAACCTGATTCAATTATAGTAAAGTTTTACAAATAATGCAACGATGTTTGTCAGAATTTTACTATTTTCCAATCAAATTGTTATTCGAATGGCCGCAGCACCGCAAAAACCGAGGTATGGGGTGAACTGTTGATGCCGTACTTGTCCGTGACCGCAGGCGGCCAGGACTCGATCACCCGGTTATTCCCGAGATAGATCGCCACATGAATGATGGTATTCGTTCCCGGTTTGTTATAAAAGATCAGATCTCCCCGGCGCTTATCCACGTAGGACACCTTCTTCATGGGGACTTTATAATATAAGGTCCGGGAGTCATACTCATTCTCCGGTCGCGCATGATGCGCCGGTGTGGCAGGTGCAGGATCAAATCCCGCTGCATAGAGACACTGCATGACCAGACCGCTGCAGTCGGCATACTGTCCCGGCTTCTGTGACTTACAGATCTGATAGGTGGTTCCGGCATTCTTATATTCATACGCCCGCTCGATCATGGCTTCGATCCGTTCCTTGCGGGAATTATACTTTCCTGCCTTCATGGGGCTGATGTAATACCCGGGCATGGAAACCAGTGCCTGTTCCTCCGTCTCGTCCTGGTCCATCTTTCCGTCCGAATTGAAATGATACCAGTGTCCCTTCTTCACCAGCCAGCCGTCATGTGCCATAACACCGGAGGAGGAAAGATAGAAATATTCTCCGTTTTCCTTGATCCAGCCTGTCCTCATCACACCCGCCTCGGTCAGCCGGTACTTTTCGCCGTCGACCTCCGTCCAGCCGGTGCTCATATTTCCGTTCGACTTAAAATAATACCACTTCTTGCTGATGCGCTTCCAGCCAACGGTCATGGCTCCGCTTTTCTGAAGATAGTATTTTTTCTTCCCCTGCTTCAGCCATCCGGTCTTCATGATGCCGTTCTCATCCAGATAATACCAGGTGGTTCCATCCTGTACCCATCCGGTCTGCATGGCACCATCCGAATTCATGTAGTACCATTTCTTATTGTTCTTCACCCAGCCGGTCTGCATGACTCCGTCCTTGCTGAAATAATACCAGGTCTTATCCTTTCTGGCCCAGCCAGTCACAGGCTTCTTTTTCGGTGTCAGCAGATACCAGTCATTCCCGCTCTTCTTCCACTTGTAGTCCTTCCCTGCCTTTACCGCCTTGGACTTGGCAGGATCATCCTGTTCCTGTTCGGAAAGCACCTCCTGCTTCGGTTTCTTTTCGGCATGGGCCGTCACAGGCTCTGCCAGCAGCACGGCGGAAAGCAGCAGCACGGCGATCAGCCTTCGCATTCCTTTCCATTTCACCCATTTCACCCATTTCATCCCTCTCATTTTATGCATCCCCTTTTTCATCTCACGTCCTCTAACCTGCAGGTTCTTCCTCATATCTAACCTACACGTTCTACCTCATGTCTAACCTACACGTTCTACCTCGTGCAATACTGTCGTATCATCATTTTCCTCAGCTTCTTCCCACTTCTCTGCGATCCGTTTTGCGATCTCCTCAAACTCTTCTTCATTCCGTCCCACACAGAGAACAAAGAATCGTCCTGCATATCTGCTCACAACATCATTCTTCCGGAGATTTACGATCAGGAAGTCCTCAAATGCATCCTTTGTCTCATCGGAGATATCCTCACCCACCAGGGTAAATCGAAGGAAGCCTGTGGTAGCGTCTGTTACATTGTCATTTCGATTTAAGAACTTATAGATGACCTGCAGCTTTTCGAAGTTTACAAAGAACGCACCCTTTCCTTCGTTTCGTTCTCCCATGATCTGCTTCATCTGGTCGATGCTGTTATTATCCTGTACTTCATCATCCGAAGCACTTCTCTTCTTCTGATAGAAGGAATATCCGTGCTTTCCGTTCTGCTTTACGACATAAAGCGCTTTATCCGCCAGCTTGTGGAGTTCGTCAAAGTCCCTGCCTTCCACGGGCACCCGTACGGCTCCGATGGATGTTCCGAGGGGGATGTTCATATCCTCTCCCATATATTCCTTCGCCGACTTCATAAGCTCGCGGTTCAGGTACCGGGTCAGCTTCTGTACATCATCCTCATCCATCCTGCGCTTCATGAATCCGATAAACTCATCTCCGCCGATACGGCCGGTGACATCATTTTCATCCATTGCACCCTTGATCAGCTCCGCGAAACGGATCAGGATCTTATCTCCCATATCATGTCCGTAGAGATCATTGACCAACTTGAAGCTGTCCAGATCGATCATCATCAGGATTCCGGTCTCTTCTTTACATACCTGGGTCAGTGTCTTGTAGGAACCTGCCTTGTTCAGAAGTCCTGTCATGGGATCAGTAGAGATCTCCTTCTGAAGGCCGATGATGTTCATGGTCTTCCGATGGATCGCCATAAACAGCCAGCAGACATAGGCAACCAGAGCCAGAAGTACAAAGCCAAGATAAATCCGGAAGTACATTTTCTCGTACATCATGGCTTCCTTGGTGACCGGGATGGCCTTCTTCAGGAACACTCTGCCGTCGGTATCCATGACATCGATATGCAGGGTGTAATCCCCATAAGGAAGATCCGTAAAGGAAAGCGGCAGGATCTCACTCTGAGCGCAGGTAATACCCTCATCCGAAGAACCCTCCAGATAGTAATGAACTGTTGGATTCGACAGAGAGCTGTTATTCACGGCGATGTTGAAATTGATACGCCCCGTGCTGGCAGGGATCACATATTTTCCGTTTTCATGGAAGATCCGTTCATCTACGGTCTCAATAAACTTCAGCTGCGCTTCAAATGTATTGTTGCTGTGCTCCAGTACCTCTTCATCCAGAATACGGATCCCGTCTGTACAGCAAAGATAGAGATAATCATCCGTCAGCACATTCCAGGAATTGGCAGTGAAGCTGGTCTTTAAGCCCCAGTCCTCATTCATCAAAGTATAGGTATAATCCGCCCCGTTTCCGAGCAGCGCGCTTTCCTTCACACGGTACAGCCCGGCACTTGAGGTGATCCAGCAGTTCCCGTCCTTTGCTTCAGGCCTTCCTTTTCGCCCACATGACCGATGATCTTTCTGTCCTTGATGATATAGATGCCGTCACCGTCGGAGCCGGCCAGGATGGAACCATCCTCCCGTTCATACAGTGTCAGGATCAGGGACGTGTTCAGGCCCTCATCCACACCGATGGAATCGATGACCTTATCATCCTGAATAAATGTGAGTCCCTTCTTTGACGCAGCCAGAATGGTGCCGTCTGAAAGCTCCAGCGCCGTGCGGCACTGCATTCCAGGGTAGCCGCCGGCCTCATCACTGAAGGTTTTGATCTTGAACTGCGGGTCCACCTTCACCAGGCCTTCTTCACTGTAGGTGCTGAACCACAGATTTCCCTTGGAATCCTTCATGATATGACGGATCCTCAGCTTCTCCAGATTGGCAAGATAGGATGTCCCTACCCGCTTCATATTCGCCAGATCGATAACTCTCAGTCCTTCATCGGTTCCGATGTAGATCCGGTTTCCATCCAGAAGCAGCGCATTTGTCACAGTCGGATCCATACCTACTTTGGTATAGGGATTCCGGAAATAGGTGTAGGAATACTTGATGAGTCCCTGCTTGGAGGAAGCGAACCATACATTTCCCTGATAATCTACGCAGACATCTTCCACGGCATAGTTAAAGTTCGTATTGAAAAGCTTTGTGACACGGCCGGAAGCCGGTTCCAGAAAGCTCATGCCGTTCTCACAGCAGATGAAGTACCCGCCTGAGGACTCGTTATACTCCAGGTGGTTGATATAGTTAAGAGGCGGGACACTGATATAATTCTGGTAAAAGAGATCATTCTCCCGCACAAGATACCGGTCGATGATATTTCCGCTGGTACCCACCAGAAGCTCGGCTCCGTTTCCGGACACGCTTCTGTAGAATATACCGTCTTCTCTGCTGAATTTCGTGGAGAAGATCACCTTGTCATCCCTGAGCCGGAACAGATTACCGGAGGTTCCGATGCCCACGATGCTTCCATCCGGCAGTGTATAGAAGGAGTCTGCATAATAAAGATCCTTCTCATCCTCATAGCTTGTGGCTTTCCCCTTCGTATCCACCTTCGCAAGCGCAAGGGAGGTACCCAGATATACATTTCCATGACTGTCCTCTCCGATGGACCGGATGGAATTGGAGGTCAGGCCGTTTTCCTTGTTATAAACCTTATATTCAAAGGAATGGATATCATAGACTATGGCTCCGCTGTCATTCGTTCCGATCCACAGACGGCCCTTGGAATCCACAAACAGCGTGATGACACTGCTGATGGGCTGCTTCATGGTAGCCTTTTCGAAGCGGATCCCGTCATAGACATAGAGACCGGAATAGGTTCCGATCCAGATATAGCCATCCTCGGTCTGGACAACGGTATTGATCTCGGAAGAAGGAATACCGTCCTTGAACCCAAAAATGGTATACTCATAATCCGACTGATAGTCCGCAGTTTCAGCAGCTTCTGCAACTTCTGCACCGGATGCAGGAAGCAGACCCAGACCCAGAGTGAGGATCAGAAGGGAACTGACGGCAGCACGCTTCCCGAACTTACGATTCTTTTGATTCGACCGGTTCTTTTGATTCGAGCGATGGTTTCTTCCTTTCCCGCCTCGATTTAGGAAGATAGCTTCTTCCAGCTTTACAAGCAGGGAAGCCGCGAAGATACTGACCACCTTGTCCGGGATATCCACGAACATCTCGGCGATCAGATTATTGAACCTGGAATTGGAGATCTGCCTCTGCAGCATATCATTTAAGGCGTCGCCCCATACATTTCCGGTGGCTCCGTCATAGTAGATAAAATTAAAGGGAACGCTGATCAGCGCAGCAAGAATTCCTGCGAAGATCGCGCAGGAGATCATGGAAAGGGTATCATTTCTTCTTTTCCTGGGATAGAAAAACCCGACGATAAAGCCCACAGCCGCACCTACCAGTGCATAGGCCACAGGCCCGTTGTTCACCAGGTGCATGATGGTGACGGACACGGTTCCGTTCAGTGCACCGGCGATGGGTCCGAACTGGATGGCAACGATCATGGTACCGATAAGATCCAGCCAGAAAGGAAGCTGCAGCTGTCCGGCCAGATATCCCAGAAGAATATCCACAAAGACAGCAGCAAGCATCGTAAGAATGGTATAGCAATTGATCTTAAAGAGCATGACATCCTTCAGCTCTTCCACCCGTTCTCTTCTGCTCATAGACTCCTCTTTCTAAAACTCCGAATTTCCTAAAACTCCGAATTTCCTGCCTTGATCAGGGGCTGAAGGCCGGTTCCCGCCGGATCATCCATATAGGTTTCCAGCCGTAAGATATCATAATGAAAGCGGTCATAGGGAACACCGCATCTTGCCGAGAGCTCCGCAAGGATCTGCTCCGGCCGGAGGTTCACCTTACTGCCGGCTGCCAGAAGCATTTCCATCCCCACTGCATCCTTGTCCATGGCACAGCTGTGGATCATGGGACGGATATCCGTGGGCTCCTCTTTTTTCTTCGTTTTCTTTATGACGACGATCTCCTCGTCCCGGATGAGCTGCTCCACCTCTGCAGGTATCTGTTCCCGCCAGACACGTCCCAGCTCAGCTTCCCCCTTCTCTGTTAGTGTAACACGATATGAGGACGCTGTCACGGCCGCCATGGAATTTAATGCCTTTTCCGGCAAAATTGCCGCATCCCACACCTGCATCATGGGGGTCCCGGCCTCATTCAGCCGCCGAATAAACTCATCATGGGAGGGCAGGGACAGAAACTCCGCATCGAAATACTCTGCCACGGAGGTCAGCATCAGAGGCATGGGTGCCGCAAAGGATATGATCTGATGGGGACTGAGTCCCGTACTGTAGGCAATATCCAGTCCGGCCCGCCGGATACTCTTCTGAAAATATCGCATGACATCCAGATGACTGATGAATTTCAGAGGTCCCGTCTTGGAATATTTAACTCTAACCTTCAAAGCAGACACCTCCTCCGAATCGGGCCGCACCGCAGCCCTGACAGTTTGCACGGCAGTTGGGTGTCACCTGCTCCTTCTTTGCATTCTCCCACTCCCGGATCAGGAACTGCTTTGATACGCCGCAGTTGATATGATCCCAGGGAAGCACCTCGTCCACCGGACGCGGCCGGGTGAGATAAAACTCGGGATCGATGGAAAGCGCCTCCATGGCATCCCGGTACCGCTGCATGGAGAAGAACTCGGTCCAGGCATCGAAGATACCGCCCTGCCTGTATACCTCAAGCACCAGACGGGACAGCCGCCGGTCTCCTCTGGCATAGATACCTTCAATGATGGAGATATCCTCATCATGGAAGACGAATTTCAGCCGCTTGGTATTCCGCATCTCACGGAAATGATCCCGCGCGTGATGTGCATGCGAAAGATAAGTCTCCCGATCCAGCATGGGGGCCCACTGGAAGGGCGTAAAGGGCTTGGGTACAAAGAAGGATGCCGATGCCGTGATCTGCAGACTTCCGACCCGCTGCTCCTTGGGTACCGTATCATAGTAGATCTCAGAGATCTTCTCGCAAAGCTCCGGGATTCCCTCGATATCCTCCATAGTCTCCGTGGGAAGCCCCATCATGAAGTAAAGCTTCACCTTATTCCAGCCCCCGGCAAAGGCCTGAGTCACTCCGCTCAGGATATCCTCCTCCGTAAGGCCCTTGTTGATCACATTTCGAAGTCTCTGGGTGCCCGCCTCCGGTGCAAAGGTCAGAGATACCTTATGAATATCCTGCACCTTTTTCATGACATCCAGAGAAAAGGCATCGATCCGAAGCGACGGCAGGGACACCTGGATATGCTGCTCGGGAAAATGTCCGATCAGATAGTCCATCAGTTCCGGCAGTGCTTCATAATCACTGGTGGAAAGCGAACTGAGGGAGATCTCGTCATATCCGGTATTCTTCAGCATGGTCTCGGCATACTCCTTGATCATCTCCACCGGCTTCTGTCTTGTGGGCCTATAGATCATTCCCGCCTGGCAGAAACGGCATCCCCGGATACAGCCCCGCATTACCTCCAGGACCACCCGGTCCTGGGTGGCACGAAGATAGGGAACCACCGGCTTCATGGGGTAAGGCGCCTTCTCAAAGTCTTTCACCACCACCTTCACCACTTCCTTCGGAACGCCTTCCATATTCGGGCTGATGGCTTCAATGGTACCGTCCTCCTTATAGGTTACGTCGTACATTTGCGGGACATAGATCCCTGGAATGGAGGACGCCCGGCGGAGATACTCTCTCCTGGTCATTTCACTGTTCTTATACTCCTTATAAAGGTCCAGCAGGGCGTCGTAGCTCTCCTCACCCTCACCGATGTAGAACATATCGAAAAAGTCCGCAATGGGCTCCGGATTGTAGGTACAGGGTCCGCCGCCGATGACGATGGGATCCTCCTCTGTCCGATCCTTCGAAAGGAGCGGGATCCCGGACAGATCGATGACCTGCAGGATGTTGGTATAGCACATTTCATACTGGATGGTGATCCCCAGGAAGTCAAAATCCCGGATGGGGCTCTGTGTCTCCATCGAAAAAAGCGGGATCCTCTGTTCCCGCATGATCTTGTCCAGATCCGGCCAGGGACTGTACACCCGCTCGCAGTAGGTGTCTTCCCGGCGGTTAAACATATCATATAAGATCTGGATGCCGAGATAGGACATACCGATCTCGTAGACATCCGGAAAGCACATGGCAAACCGGATATCTACGGTATCTAAGTCCTTCTCAACCATATTGTATTCATGTCCGATGTACCTGGACGGTTTATCCACCGCCATCAGGATCTCATCTGATAAAGCAAGTTTTGTCACGTTACGTCTCCGTTTTAATTCTTAAAGCTGTGGACCGGTGCAGGGATCCGTCCGGTACGGTTGATCAGCGCATCGCAGCCATAGGGGTTCACAGACATGATGGGCGCGCTTCCCAGAAGGCCGCCGAACTCAACCCGTTCACCCACGCCCTTTCCGATCACCGGAATGATGCGGACTGCCGTAGTCTTCTGATTGATCATACCGATGGCCATCTCATCCGCAATGATACCGGAAATGGTGGTGGCCTTTGTATCTCCCGGGATGGCGATCATATCCAGACCTACGGAGCAGACACATGTCATTGCCTCCAGCTTTTCAATGGAAAGTGCACCGCATTCCGCAGCCTCGATCATGCCCTGATCTTCGCTGACGGGGATAAATGCGCCGGACAGCCCTCCCACATAGGAGGATGCCATGATACCGCCCTTCTTTACCTGATCGTTCAGCAGTGCCAATGCAGCAGTGGTACCGGGTGCTCCGGCCTTATCCACACCGATCTCCTGCAGAACATCTGCAACTGAATCACCGATGGCAGGTGTGGGAGCCAGGGAAAGATCCACGATACCAAAGGGAACCCCCAGACGCCTGGATGCCTCCTTGGCAACCAGCTGACCCACACGGGTGATCTTAAATGCTGTTTTCTTAATGGTCTCACAGAGTACCTCGAAGGACTCGCCCCGGATCTCCTCCAGGACGCTCCGCATAACGCCGGGTCCGCTGACGCCTACATTTATCACGCAGTCTCCCTCGGTAACGCCGTGGAAGGCTCCTGCCATAAACGGGTTATCATCCGGTGCGTTGCAGAATACCACCAGCTTTGCACAGCCGATGGAGCCCTGATCCTTTGTATACTCCGCAGCTTCCTTTATGATCTCACCCATGAGCCGTACCGCATCCATGTTGATGCCGGTCTTGGTAGATCCCAGATTTACAGAGCTGCAGACTACATCCGTGGATGCCAGTGCAGCCGGGATGGAACGGATCAGCAGCTCATCCGCCGTAGTCATGGCCTTGGATACCAGTGCGGAATAGCCTCCCAGGAAGTTGACGCCAACCTCCTTGGCTGCACGGTCCAGTGTCTTTGCGATCTCCACAAAGTCCTCCGGTGTTTTACATACGGAGCCGCCCACCAGAGCGATGGGAGTTACGGAGATTCTCTTATGTACGATGGGAATGCCGTACATTTCCGTGATGGCCTTGCCCGTCTTCACCAGGTCCTTGGCACGGGTGGTGATCTTCTCATATATATTGTCGCAGGTAGCCTTCACATCGGCACCTACGCAGTCCAGGAGACTGATCCCCATGGTAATGGTACGAACATCCAGGTTCATACGGGAGATCATCTCATTTGTTTCCAAAACTTCATTTAATGTGATCATTCTTAGTTTCCTCCGGATAGATATGGTTCAGGTCCTTTTTCCGGGCCTTAGATCCTGTGCATCATGTCGAAGATCTCTTCCTTCTGGGTCTTGATCTGCACACCGATCTCATGTCCCACAGAGGTCAGCTCTCTGGCCAGCTCTTCGTGGGATTTCACAGCCTTATCCGTATCCACGATCATCATCATGTTGAAATAACCCTGCATGGTAGTCTGCGTGATATCACAGATATTGATGTTATTGCTGGCAAGGTAATTACATAATCACAGATATTGATGTTATTGCTGGCAAGGTAATTACATACCTTTGCAATGATACCTACGGTATCCTTTCCGACTACGGTAATAATGGTTCTAGACATAAAAATGTTCCTCCTTGGTTGAAAACAGCTGATTTTCCTCTACAGGTCCGCAGCAGAAAGACCGCGGCGCCTTATCCCCCCGTTCAGGATAACAGACAAAGGGCGGGAAAAACTATGCCTATTATAGCTTTTCCCGTCCTTACTTTCAATGTAAAATTCTTTTTTACTTATTTCAGTTCAGCGATATCGGAAATCGTTGCATTTCCTTCCAGATCCGCATATATCGTCAGGATGGCATATCCCTCCTCGGCGCCTGCCGTTGCAGCTGTGGTTCTGCAGAGGATCCGGTAATTTGTGCCTGCTACCACCTGAGACCCCAGAAAAAGTACAGGATCGTAGCTGACGCCTGTCAAAGTTTCCGTTGCCTTGCTGAAAGCTACCTTTGCATCTTTGCTCAGCTTCATGGAAATATCTTCACTGTATCCGCCGTCCAGCTGCTCTGTGGGTGCTTCCAACTCAGAATCCATGGTTTTTGTGATGGAAACATTTCCACTGAGATCCTCATAAAGCTCAACTACGGAATAACGGGGCTTTCCATTGGGAACCACCGGAGTGATCTTGCAAAGGAAACGATAGTTTGTTCCTGCAACCACCTGGGTCTCCAGAAGAGCTACGGGTTCGTAGGTTGCGCCCACCAGCTCCTTTGTTGCCTTTTCAAAGAGCTTCTTATGCTCCTTTGTGATCTTTGCAGAGTCAGCTTTAGTCCATCCGCCTTCGATCGGCTCGGATTCTGCTTCTGTAGAGGACTGCTCTTCTGTATCGGTTTCAAATTTCTCGAATTTTTCCGTACTCTCAGTCGTCTTCCCGCTCTCTTCGTTCTCTGTTGCCTTCTCTGCTTCCTTTTCTGTTTCTTCCTCAGCTCCCAGGTTCTGGATCTCGTAAACCTCTGCCTTTCCCTGCAGATCCTCATAGATCGTCAGGAATGCGTAGCTCTGCTCTGCGGCTGCCGTGGAGGCCTCAGCCTTACAGAAGATCATATAATTGGTTCCTGCAACCACCTGGGTTCCAACCAGAAGCAGGGGCTCGTAGGTCATGCCGGTCAGAGTTGCCGTTGCCTGATCGAACGCCTTCTTTGCCTCATCTGTCAGCTGCATGTTCTTCGCTTCGGTGTAGCCTCCCGGAATGGGCTCGGTTGGTGCTTCCACCTTGGAGTCTACTGTATTTGTGATGGAAACCTCACCCTGCAGGTCCTCATAAACATCAACCACTGCATAGTAGGGCTTTGCATCCGGTACGGTTGCGGTGATTCTGCAAAGGAAACGGTAATTGGTTCCTGCAACCACCTGTGTCTCCAGCAGAGCTACCGGCTCATACTGTGCTCCACAGAGTGTGGAGTTTAACTTCTCAAACATCTTCTTATACGCTTCTGTGATCTCCGGCGATGCTGCCTTCGACCATCCGCCCACAGCGCCCATCTCAGCTTCCGATGCCGTCCCTTTCTGTACCATGTTTTCAGCCACCACCTGAACGTCATCTGCCTTCCCGTCCTTTGTTCCGCCACATGCGGTCATTGAAGCTGCCATAGCTCCTGCAATAATCCATACGATCCATCTCTTCTTTGTCATAATGTGTACCATCCTTTCCTTATTTCAGATCCTTTCCTTATTTCAGATCCTTTTCTTTAAGGATCGTCCCTTCGTTTTAACTGTTACACCTTATATACAGGACCGATTATGAAAATGTTGCACCGCTATGGAATTTTTTTAATTTTTTTATTTTTTTACAGCTCCACCATCGGATCCGCCTCATCCCTGCCCGCCACATAGATGGGCAGCTCCTCCGGATCCGGAGAATACGGGTTTCCCAGAAGCTCCTGCTTAACGGTCATCAGCGCCAGGTCCGGATAGTTATTCTCCTTGGAGAGATGTCCCAGACGGATCTCCTTCACATGCTCATTCAGCAGTTCGCGGATAAAGGCTCCCCCTGCCTCATTGGACAGGTGCCCGCAGTCGCTTAATATCCGCTGCTTTAACGGATAGGGATACGGCCCCGCCTCCAGCATACGTACGTCATGGTTGGCTTCGATCATCATATAATCACAGCCCTGCAGTCCCCGGATCAGGTCATTTGTCACAACCCCGAGATCGGTGGCGATACAGGCCTTCTTCTCTCCGTCGGTAAAGCTGTAGCATACCGGATCAGCCGCATCATGCGAAACAGAAAAAGACCGGATCTCCAGGTCCCTTAGCTGGATCGTATCTCCCGGCCGGAAGGGACGGAAAAGCTCCCGGTCCATCTTCCCGAGGGAATTCATACAAAATACAGCCTCCACGGTCCGGTCGGTGGCATACACGGGAACGGGATATTTTCTCAGAAAAACGCCAAGCCCTTTCACATGATCGATATGTTCATGTGTGATCAGGATGGCGTCAATATCTGCTCCCGTAAAGTTCGCACTGCCGAGACACTCTTCAATTTTCTTCTTACTCACGCCCACGTCGCAGAGCACCGTCACCCGGTCCGTTCCGACCAGCGTGCTGTTCCCGCTGCTTCCGCTGACGAGATTCATAACTCTCATAGCTAAATCCTTCGATTGGTTAACGTCATTGACTCGTAAAAACAGGACTCATATTCCGAGTCTCCCGCAAACTGAAGGGTCTGCATATCTTTACGAAATGTATCATAATCATGAAGCCCGGCCGTTCCCTCCATCACCAGCTTCTCCGCTGCCGCAAGGGATGTATTGCCGGACACCACGACACGGTCACGCAGCTGCTCCGGGATCAGTCCCACGGTCACAGCGTCCCGGAGGGACAGATGAAAACCGAAGCCTCCCGCCAGATAGATGGTCTTTATCCGATCCGGCTCCAGCCCCGCTCTTCTAAGTAACATGGAAAATGTAGCGTAGATCGCCCCAACTGCCAGCTGTATGTCATGTATGATCTTCGGTGTGATATGGATCCCGTTCACATCGATCCCCGACTCGGCGATCTCTTCCGGCAGGATCCCGTCTCCGGACAGCTTTCCGGTCCGAAGCAGATTTGCCAGAACAGACAAAGTGGTAGAGCCGTAGATTCCCTGGGATCTGGTGCAGTTCTCAAAGGCCGGTCCGCAGGCAGCGGAGGAGCCAAAG
Organism: uncultured Lachnospiraceae bacterium; assembly: GCA_902792005.1. Taxonomy (GTDB): domain Bacteria; phylum Bacillota; class Clostridia; order Lachnospirales; family Lachnospiraceae; genus Eubacterium_Q. The sequence goes on along the minus strand of CADAXW010000006.1, from coordinate 759 downwards.
AGCTTTCCATCATGACGAAGCAGCATCTCCCCGTTGGTTCCAAGATCCATCAGCATCTCATCCTCTCCGAGAGGAAGCGCCCAGGCACCGGCACAGACGTCACTGCCCAGGAAGGCCGAGGTTCCCACAGGAATGACCATGGGGAGTTCATCCTTCAGTTTTGTTTCCGTATGTTTCGTCACAGGCATGCCAAAGGGCGCATGGCTGAGGGATGCGGTAAGCGCTCCCTGCAGAATGGCTCCCATTACCGTATTGCAGGTCACCAGCACCCGGCGGATGCACTCCGTATCATAGTCTCCCTGCCAGGAGAGCATTTTCCGAAGCGCCGCCAGGATGGCAGTCTGTGTAAGATCCTTTAATTCCGTGGACGTGGGATGCTTTTGCAGATAGGTCATGCGGGAAATGACATCCGAACCAAACCGGGACTGGGGGTTCCGAAAACCGAACTTCGCCGCCACGGTTCCATCCTGCCGGAGCAGAGATGTCTCAACTGATGTAGTTCCAAGGTCAACTGCCGCAAAGAATTCTTCCATAATCTCTTACAGTGCCGCCTTTGGACTCTTGTCCAGCGGGCGATATCCCTTCTCCTTCAGAACCTCAAATATCTTTTCCTTATGCTCGGGGCCAAAGGCCTCGATGGTGATCACAAGCTCCACAGCCGCATTTCGATTCAGGGATACAAACTGGTTATGCTCCAGCTTGATGATATTACCCTGAAGCTGAGCGATGATCTGTGAAACTGCCATCAGCTCACCCGGT
>CADAXW010000005.1 GCA_902792005.1 uncultured Lachnospiraceae bacterium | reverse complement strand
ATTCTCTACGAAGAACCTCTGGATCGCATGCTGTCCCTCGGAAATGTGCTGGCTGTGGTTGACGCGGCTTCGGAGTTTTCCGGCGAAGGACGCTCGGAGGATGCGCGTTATGTGCTGGCGGAAGAGCTGACCCGGGCAGGCTGTGTCATTTACAGCAAGGCGGAGCAGATGGATGATCCGTCGCTGGAGCAGGTGACAGAGTATCTGAACAAATGTCTCGCGGATGTAGGATGTAAGCGGATCCTTACGGGATCGGACGTTCTCCGTAAGCCGGAGGGAGGCTTTCAGGAAGCGGATTGGAATCGGCTGATGGGAGCCGGAAGCCGGGAGTACAGCTACGTGAAGCGCACGGTGCTGACAGACGGAGATTTCCAGTCGGTGTTCTTCTTCCATGTGGAGCTGCCTGCTGATGGACAGACAGAGACGATGAGCACAGAGCATCCGGAGCAGGACGGCGCGGCAGAGCAGGCGTCAATGAATGAGATACGAAACCTCATTCACCGGATATTCGCGGATCCATCCTGCGGATCTCTTACAAGGATCAAGGGCTTCACAGCCCAGCCGGAGGGGGATTGGCTGGAGATCAATGCGACCCGGGAGAAGATCAGTCTTGCGCGTTCGCCGGTAGGGCAGCCCGTGGTGATCGCCATAGGAGAAGGCTTAGACCAGGAGCGGATCGGAAGCTACTGGAAGAAATATGAAAATGAGTATCGTTCCCCACAGGGGGATTAACGAAGAAGTAAGGGAGACCGGAAATTGGAAACGTTACTTTTTATCTTTAACTCGATCCTGCTTGGGGTCGGGCTTGCTGTTGACGCCTTTTCGGTGTCGGTGGTGAATGGCTTTCACGAGCCGGACATGAGTACCTACAAGAAAAACGGCATGGCCATAGCCTTCGGAGGCTTTCAGGCCTTGATGCCGTTCCTGGGCTGGGTGGCGGTACATTTTATGCTGACACTCTTTACGAAGGCAGAGCCCTTCATCCCGTGGGTCGCTTTCTTTCTTCTGCTTTTCATCGGCGGAAAGATGATCGTGGAGGTTATCGTGGATCCGCAGCCCGAAGCAGGGAAGGTGACAAGACTGACAAGAAAGACATTGCTGATCCAGGCCATCGCCACATCCATCGATGCGCTCTCTGTGGGATTTACCATTGCAGAATACGGCGTGATCTCAGCACTTGTGGCAGCGGCCATCATCGGCGTTGTGACATTTGTGATCTGCAGAGTGGGCGTAGTGCTTGGGATCAAGGTAGGAACGAAGCTGAACCGCGGCGCGACGCTGCTGGGAGGCATCATCCTGATCGGCATCGGGATCGAGATCCTGGTTACAAGCTTTATCAAGTAGGCTGACTGAAAAAGGGGGTAGCATATGCTGACTGATTTTCTGGGGGAGTATGAACAGAAGCTTTGCACACCGGAGGAGGCGGTTGCTGTCGTGAAGGACGGCGACTGGGTGGACTATACCAGTACGCTGGGAAAGCCGGTTCTGCTGGATCAGGCACTGGCGAAGCGCCGGGATGAACTGAAGGATGTGAAGATCCGCGGGAACCTGATCGACGGCCCCATCGAGGTGGCGGAGTGCGACGAATCGCAGGAGCATTTTGTCTATCATAGCTGGCACTGTTCCTCCTATGAGCGAAAGCTCTGTGACCGGGGGCTGTGCTACTACATCCCCATGGTGTTCCACAACAACGCCGCCTACTACGAATATTTTATCAAGGTAAATGTAGTCATGGTCAGTGTCAGTCCCATGGACAAGCACGGCTACTTCAACTTCTCCGTAAATACGGGGGTTGCCGGACCCATCTGCCGGAAGGCGGACATCGTCATCGTTGAGGTGAACCGGCATCTGCCCAGGATCCACGGGGGAAATGACGAGTGCATCCATATATCCGAGGTTGATTATATCGTGGAAGGGCATCACGAACCCTTCACGGATCTGCTGCCGATCCAGACAAAGGAGACAGACCGGCAGATCGCGGAGCACATCATCCCCTACATCGTGGACGGGGCGACACTTCAGCTGGGTATCGGAAGTATTCCGAATGCGGTGGGTGAGATCATCGCAAAGACGGACATTCAGGATCTGGGCATGCATACGGAGCTTTGCACGGACGCATTTCTCTCCCTGCACCGGGCCGGCAAGCTGACCAACCGCAGGAAGAGCATCGACCGTGGAAAGGGGGTATTCGGCTGTGCAGTGGGTTCTTCGGAGCTCTACGAATGGCTGGATGACAATCCGGGTGTGGCGGCTTATCCGCTGGAGTATGTGAACCGGCCCTTTACCATCGCGCAGCTGGACAACATGGTTTCCATTAACGGCTGCGTGGCCGTGGACCTGTACGGACAGGTGGCTGCGGAGAGTGCCGGAAACCGGCAGATCAGCGGTACCGGTGGACAGCTGGACTTCCTGGCGGGAGCATCGGCATCCCGTGGCGGGAAGGCATTTATCTGTATGAAATCCACCTACCATGACAGGGATGACGGAACGGTACACTCCAGGATCCGTCCCCAGTTTGACGGAGATATCATTACCTCTCCACGGAGTGAGGTGTACTTCATCGCCACGGAATACGGCGTGGTGAATCTGGAGGGAATGTCCACCTGGGAGCGGGCGGAGCTGCTGATCGGAATCGCGCATCCGGACTTCCGGGATGAGCTGATCCGGGAGGCGGAGGAACGGAAGATATGGAGAAAGTCCAACCGGCGATAAGAAGGAACGGAGGCAGATATGACTTTACGGGAGCAGTTGGAGAATCCGGAGATATTTCAGGTGAATCGAATGCGGGCGCATTCCGATCACAGGATCTACAGACCCGGAACAGGACATGGTGATGAAGGGGAAGAAGCAGGATTCCTTCGTCAGAGTCTCGACGGAACCTGGCAGTTTAAATACAGTGAGAGGATGGAAGACCGTCCGGTACGCTTTCATGAGGGAGAGTTTGATCTTTCGGGATTCGGGACCATTCAGGTGCCGGGGCACATGGAACTGCAGGGCTATGGAACGCCCCAGTACATCAACACCCTTTATCCCTGGGACGGTGTGGAGCTGCTGCGTCCGCCGGTGATCCCGAAGGAGAGTACCCCGGTGGGATCCTACATCCGGGTCTTTGATCTGGAGCAGGAGATCCCGGAAAACGGAGAGGTGTTCCTTTCCTTCGGCGGCGTGGAGACAGCGTTCTCCGTGTGGCTGAACGGGGTTTATGTGGGTTACAGTGAAGACTCCTTCACTCCGTCGGAGTTTTGTGTGACGAAGCTTCTCAGAGAGAAGGACAACCGTCTTGCTGTGGAAGTATATAAGAGAAGCAGTGCGTCCTGGATCGAGGATCAGGACTTCTGGCGGTTCTCGGGAATCTTTCGTTCGGTGGAGCTGGTGATGGTGCCGGCCCTCCATGTCTACGATCTGAAGGTAAGAGCAGATTATAACTCCGAAACCGGAGAAGGACTGCTTTCGGTGACAGCCACGATGCTGGCCGGAGATGGCGATGCGACACAGTCTCCGATCCTGGTCCTTACGGCTCCGGACGGAAAAACGGAGATCGCGCTGGATGCCCGAGCGGCTCCGGAATATGTGGGCGAACTGACGCTTACGGCAGAGGACACGGGAACCTCGGCTTATGATATTCTTTTGATGCCCCGTACCGGAAAACTGTATCAGGTGACCTGGGCTACGGTCATTTCGAATGCCGTTCCCTGGAGCGCGGAAAAACCGTCGCTCTATGAAATGGAGCTGCTGCTGGGCAGATATGAAACAGTCCGCCAGCCGGTGGGCTTCCGAACCTTTGAGTTGAAGAACGGTGTGATGTGCCTGAACGGAAAGCGCATCATTTTCCGGGGTGTGAATCGCCATGAGTTCAGTCTTATGGGCGGGCGGAACATTTCCATGGAGGACATGGCGAAGGACATCCGGATCATCAAGACAAACAACATGAATGCAGTCCGTACCTGCCACTATCCCAATCGCTCGGAGTGGTATGAAATGTGCGACCGCACGGGTCTCTATCTGATCGACGAGACCAATCTGGAGTCCCATGGGTCCTGGCAGAAGCTGGGACGGGTGGAGCCCTCCTGGAATGTGCCGGCGGATCTTCCCGAGTGGAAGGAAGCGGTGCTGGACCGGGCGCGCTCCATGTATGAAAGAGATAAGAATCATCCCTCCGTGCTCATCTGGTCCTGCGGAAATGAGTCCTATGCCGGTGAGGATATTGCTGCCATGTCGGAATATTTTCATACGGTGGACCCCTCACGGCTGGTGCATTACGAGGGTGTGTTCCATAACCCGAAGTACCGGTATATCTCCGATATGGAGAGCCGTATGTATGCGAAGCCTGCGGAGGTGGAGGCATACCTTCAGGAGGAGCTGGCAAAGAAGGAGGCGGATCCGGCCTATACCCCGAAGCCCTATATCAGCTGCGAGTACATGCATGCCATGGGCAATTCCCTGGGGGGCATGAAGCTCTATACGGATCTGGAGGATATGTACGAAGGCTATCAGGGAGGCTTCATCTGGGATTATATCGATCAGGTGCTGCCGAAGGACGGAGCCCTGATGGTGGGCGGTGATTTTGATGACAGGCCCACGGATTACGGCTTCTGCACCAACGGGATCGTCTACGGCGACCGCAGGGAATCTCCGAAAATGCAGGAGGTCCGCGCGCTTTACAGCCCCATCCGCATCGATGTGACGCCGGAGGAGGTAACGCTGGAGAACCGGAATCTCTTTATCGATCTTTCGAACTATGCCTTCGTGGTCAGGTCCATGCTGGACGGCGTGATCCAGGATGAGTACACCCTGAAGGCGCAGGCGGCACCGGGAAAAAGCGTGACCATACCCCATGCCATGACATTTCCGGAGGGGGATGGAGAGGCAGTGATCGAGGTGACGGCTGTGGAACGGGTATCCACCGCCATCATGGCTGCTGCGCTGGACTACGCGGAGGATACGGTGAAGGTGGATGCAGCACCGCAGGGTCCCATGCTTCCGCTCTATACGGTTGCCTTCGGACAGTGCACAAGGAGAAAGGGCCTTCGCGCCGAGCATATCGGTGCAGGAGTCAGGATGACTCCGCGTTCGGAACTGTCGCCGGAGCCCGGAAGGCTTGTGATGGGTGACGGACACATCGGCGTTATCGGGCAGGATTTCAGAATTCAGTTTTCCATGACGGAGGGTGGCATCAGCTCTCTCTGTTACAAGGGACGTGAATATATCGACCGCATCCCGAAGCTCAGCTTCTGGCGGGCCATGACGGACAATGACTATGGCACCGGCTATCCGGCTGAGGTGGGCGTGTGGCACGGAGCGGGACATTTTCCTGCAAAAGACTATGCGAAGTTTAAGATGGAGCCGGTGAAGGGCGGTATGAAAATGTACACTGCCTTCCGCAGCGGACCGAAGGGTGAAGTTGAGACATCGGTAAATTATACGGTCTATGAGGACGGCCGGATCCTGGTGGAGGCGGACTTCCCGGGAGTGGAAGGCTATCCGGAGCTGCCGGTCTTCGCTATGGATATCTGTACAAAGCCGGAGGTGGACCATGTGACCTATCTGGGGCTCGGGCCGGATGAGAATTATGTGGATCGTGCCGCAGGCGCCAGAATGGGGCGGTTCAGCTTCACAGCCGCGGAGAATCTGTCGCAGTATCTGAGACCGCAGGAGTGCGGCAACCGGACAGGCGTGCGGGAGTTTGCCGTTACTGATGCGGAGGACCGCGGACTGATCTTTACAGCGGCGGAGGATCCCTTTGAAATGAGTGTTTTGCCTTACAGTGCCTATGAGCTGGAGGAGGCAAACCGTATCCGGGAGCTGCCTCCCGTAACCCACACGTGGATCCGGCTGGCTTCCGCGCAGATGGGTGTCGGCGGAGACGATTCCTGGGGAGCACCGGTGCATGAGGAGTTCCGGATGGATTCCTCGAAGCCCCAGCATCTGGCGTTCTGGATCACCATGGGAGAAATGTTATGATTAAGAATATCGTGTTTGACGTGGGGGATGTGCTGATCCGTTTCCGCTACCGGGATCATATGCGGGACCTGGGATTTTCGGAGGATGTGATCGAGACTCTGAGCCGCGATATGGTTCTGACGGAATTCTGGAGTCTGATGGATCAGGGCGTGAAGATGGAGAAGGATGCGGTGGAGCATTTTTCCACCCTTATGCCCACGCTGCGCCGGGAAATTGAATACTTCTGGCAGAATACAGAGGGTCTGGTGGAGGAATATCCCTATTCGACCCCACTGATCCGGAAACTTAAGGCAGAAGGATACAAGGTGTATCTGCTGTCCAATTATCCGAAGGAGACCGCGGAAAGACACTGGCCTACATTTTCTTTTGTTCCGGAAACCGACGGGTACATCATTTCCGCTTTTGAGAAAATGATCAAGCCGGACCCGGCGTTTTACCGGCTGCTGTTTACCCGCTTCGGTCTCGTGCCGGAGGAGTGCCTTTTCATCGACGACAGGGAGAAGAACCTGGTGGGGGCGAAGGAAGTTGGAATGGAAACGATACTGTTTACAGGATATGAACCGCTGGTGCAGGAGCTGGAGCAGCGGGGGATCCTGCGCTGAACGGAAGACAGAGATTGGAGGAGGAAAACTATGGTTAAGCATGTGATCCTTTGGACACTGAAGGATGAGCTCAGTGACGAAGAGAAGAAGAAGGTAAAGGCAGAGATCAAGGAAGGCCTTGAGGGCCTGAAGGGCGTGGTGCCGGGCATTGTGGAGATCCAGGTGATCACAGAGGGGCTGGCAAGCTCCAATGCAGATCTGATGCTGGATTCCAGCTTTGAGACGGAAGAGGATCTGAAGAACTATGCGGTTCATCCGGCTCATGTGGCAGTGGCAGACGGAAAGGTACGTCCCTTCACCAAGCTTCGCAGCTGCCTGGATTTTAACGTATGAGACTCTTTGAATGTTTCCCGCGGGTAAGGAGGCTCTATGATCCGACTTGACGATTATCCGACACATGAACTGTACGGGATCAAATATCGCTGCGGGCGGGTGTATCCCTATGGCGCTACCCTGATCGAGGACGGGGTGGTGAACTTTTCGATTGCTTCGAAGCATGCCACCGCCTGTTCTCTGGTGCTGTTTCATCGCGGGGCGGAGAAGCCCTATGCCGTGATCCCGTTCCCGGAGGAATTCCGCGTGGGGGATGTGTATTCCATGGTGGTCTATGATCTGAACTACGAGGACCTGGAATACGGATATCTGATGGACGGCCCCTATAATCCGAAAAGCGGACATCGTTTTGACAAAAATGTAGTCCTTCTGGATCCTTACGCGAAGCTGGTTGCGGGGCGTGAGGTCTGGGGCGTGGATTCGAGGGAGCATGGCGCAAAGAGTGAAGCAGAGAACGGCGTTGCGGAAGAGCGCGGCGCAGAATCGGAGCACGGTGGGACGTACCCGGAGGAGGATTACTCGGAGCTTGTTTCCACCTTTCGCGGTCGTGTGATCCCGGATGATTATGAATGGGACGGCGACCGGCGTCCGGAGATCCCCATGAAGGATCTGGTGATCTATGAGGCCCACGTGCGCGGCTTCACCATGGATCCGGACACGGAGCTTAGATACAAGGGAACCTTCAGCGGAATTGTGAGGAAGATCCCCTATCTGAAGGAGCTTGGCGTGAACTGCGTTGAGCTGCTTCCTGTCTTTGAATTTGATGAACTGGAGAACCCGCGGACCGTAGACGGAAACCGGCTTGTGAATTACTGGGGGTATTCCACCGTTGCCTTTTATGCACCAAAATCAGGATATGCCATGGCAGGTCCCCTGGGGCTTGCAGCGGAGGAAATGAAGCACATGGTGCGGGAGCTCCATGAGGTCGGGATCGAAGTGATACTGGATGTGGTATTCAATCATACGGCGGAAGGCGATGAGCACGGGCGGAGCATATCCTTCCGGGGCATCGACAACAAAACCTATTATTTGCTGACGCCGGATGGATCCTATTACAACTTCAGCGGCTGCGGGAATACCATGAACTGCAACAATCCGGTGGTGCGGGGCTTTATCCTGGACTGTCTTCGGTACTGGGTTTCGGACTATCATATCGATGGCTTCCGTTTCGATCTTGCAGCCATCCTGTCCCGGGATCCGGAGGGAGAGCCCATGGAGAATCCTCCCCTGCTGGAACATTTGGCACAGGATCCCATCCTGGGAAAATGTAAGCTCATCGCCGAGGCCTGGGATGCTGCCGGCCTGTATCAGGTTGGAAAGTTCCCGGAGTGGAAGCGCGGGATGGAAAGGAACCGCTGGGCGGAATGGAACGGCAGGTATCGGGACTGCCTTCGGGGCTTCCTGAAGAGCGGCGCGGAGGACGGACCGGAGCTGGTGCTTCGGATGCAGGGCTCGCCGGATCTCTATGGCCGCCGGGGCTCGGATGCATCTGTGAATTTTATCACCTGTCATGACGGCTTCACGCTGTATGATCTGGTGTCCTATAATGAAAAGCATAATGAGATGAACGGAGAGGATAACCGGGACGGTACCAATGACAACCGCAGCTGGAACTGCGGCGTCGAAGGTCCTACGGATGATCCGGAGATCCTTCATCTGAGAAAGCGGCAGGCGAAGAATGCCTTTGCGCTCCTTCTCCTCAGCCGCGGCGTTCCCATGCTTCTGGCGGGAGACGAATTCCTGAATACCCAGTTCGGAAACAACAACGTCTACTGCCAGGATAATGAGGTGGGCTGGCTGGACTGGGATCTGATGAAGGACAACGAGGATACATTTGAATTCGTAAAGAAGATGATCGCCCTTCGGAAGGCGCATCCTGTGATCCGCAGAAATGACTTCTTTGTGGGCGAGAACTCCACAGGTTATCCGGAAATGTCCTTCCACGGAACGATCCCCTGGGACTTTCAGCCGGATCAGCCCTTCCTCTGCTTCGGCCTGCTCTATGCCGAGCCGGCGAAGGAGTATGGATTAAAGAAGGATAGCTTCATCTACTGCGCGGTGAATGCCTTCTGGGAGGAAAAGGAATTCTTCCTTCCGGAGCTGCCCGGAGGACACACCTGGAGGATCGTGGCATGCACCTCCGATGAGCATGGTGAGAGCGAAGGCAGGAAACCGGGTTCGTCCCTTCACCTGCAGTCCCGCAGTCTGGTGGTGCTGGAGGCGTGAGGCACAGAATGGCATAGAAAGGGAAAGAAAAGGGATGGCGGCGCAGGCTTTGTCTTGACACTGTTCTCGGGGTGGTTTTATAATGGGCGTAGTTTTGCCGAGGAGTGAATGACAATGAGCGACACTTATTATGTGGTTCCGTGGGCGATCTGCGACACGGATAATATCTATATACGAAAAGCCGAGGCATCAGAGATCGCAGTTGGAGACGCGATCGATGACTGGACGGTTCAGAAGGTCGTGACCGACCGGAAGACAAAGGATATCTATGTGATCGTGGATGTTTACAGAGGCCTCCGTCTTTCCAAGGGTGCAGCGAAGGATGTGGGTGTTGTAAGCCTTACGAACTCGGTGCATTATCTGCAGGAGCTTGGCTACCGGGCTGCTTCGGAGGAGGAAGCCGAGTACATCCGCAGAAAGATCCTGAAGATTAAGCAAAAGACGGAGTGACGCGGACGCGAATGCATCGGCAGATGAAAGACAGAGGAATCAATATTGGAAATCGGAACATGGAATGAACTGAAGATCGATCGAATGAAGGAATTCGGCGCATATCTTACGGATGGGACAGAGGACGTCCTGCTTCCGCGGAAGCAGGTGCCTAAGGACGCAAAGGTGGGAAATGCGCTGACTTGTTTTGTATATCGGGATTCGGATGACCGCCTGATCGCAACGCTTACGAAGCCTTATCTTACGGTGGGCGAGATCGCCAGCCTTGAGGTAAAGGATGTCACCGGGATCGGTGCCTTCCTGGACTGTGGTCTGGAGCGGGATCTCTTCCTGCCCTTTAAGGAGCAGACCACAAAGGTGCAGAAGGGCAAGTCCTATCCCGTGCGCATGTATGTAGATAAGACCGGACGGCTGGCCTGTTCCATGCGTCTCTATGAGTATCTGAAGACGAATCATGGTTTCAAGAAGGGCGAGCATGTGAAGGGCAGCATCTATCAGGTACGCCCCGGGTTCGGCGCATTTGTGGCCGTAGAGGATAAGTACAGTGGACTGATCCACAGCACGGAGCTCTACGACAGAGTCGCAGTGGGCGACAAGGTGGAAGCACGTGTGATCAATGTGCGCGACGACGGCAGACTGGATCTTTCCCTCCGGGATGCGATCCCCCAGCAGATGGGAGAGGATGCGGAAATGGTAGCGGATGTGATCCGGAGCTACGGCGGAGTTCTTCCCTTTGATGACAAGGCAGATCCGGAACGGATCCGGGATGAATTCGGGCTTTCCAAAAACGCATTCAAACGTGCGGTGGGACGGCTTCTCAAAGAAAAGCGGATACGTATCGAGAACGGCAGGATCTACCTGGAGGAAGATAGATAGCGAAGGCCGGGAAGAGAAGAATAGAAGAAAAAGAATCTGAAAGATATAAACGGAGGAAATCATCATGAAACAGATCATAGCAACAGACAAGGCACCTGCAGCCATCGGACCTTATTCCCAGGCAGTGAAGACCGGGAATCTCATCTTCACATCGGGAATGATCCCCATCGATCCGGCTACAAACACGCTGGTGGAAGGCGGCATCGAGGTTCAGGCAACCCGGGCCATCGAGAACCTGAAGGCTCTCCTGGAGGCATCCGGTTCCGGTCTGGACAAAGTGGTAAAGACTGTAGTGTTCATCAAGGACATGAATGATTTTGCAAAGGTAAATGAGATCTACGCTACATTTTTCACAGATGCCTATCCCGCAAGAAGCTGTGTCGAGGTTGCGCGCCTGCCTAAGGATGTGCTGATCGAGATCGAAGCCATCGCGGAGGTGTAAGATGGCGAACGTGCAGTTTACTCCGGGGATGCGGGGCAGTGATATCGTCATCGCACAGATTAAGAAGAGATGGAAGAAGGCGGTGGTCCTGTTCTGGATCATGACGGCCATCATCCTGGGCATGGGAGTGGCCGGGTTTCTGGTGGAGAATTATGTGCTGGTAGTGATCGCCATGTTTTTCCTGCTGCCGATCCTGATCCCCACCATCATTTTCACGGTGAAGTACACGCATCCCATGAAATGCAGGCCCCTGAAGCATCGGCCGGTGATCCTGAAGGAAGCGGACTGGCTCATGGAGAATATCCGGTTCCGGAATGACGTCCTTATCGTTTCGGACAGCTTTTTCGCACCGCCGTCGGACCTGTCAGCGATCATCGCAACGCAGGAGGTTCTGCTGATGTATAAGCAGACCATCACCACGAATTTCCTGACCAGCTATTTTATCGCAGTTGAAACGGTGCGGGGCAAGACATCCATCCCCTACCTGAGAAATCAGGAGCAGATGGTGGTGGATACCATCGGGGCGGTGATGCAGTTCTGTCCCCATGCAAGACTGGGATATAATCAGGAAAACATCAATTACGTGGAATACATGAGGAGCATGTGGGAGGAGACCCAGAAGAACCAGATGCAGAGATAATAGAAATGTGACAGCCCAAATCGATCCGAGCTGTCACATTTTCTTTTGTTATTTTATCCGATGTAGTTCAGCGGATTCACAGGGGTTCCGTTCACCCAGATCTCGATGTGGAGATGGGGGCCGGCACAGATGCCTGTCATTCCGGAATATGCGATGGTGTCTCCGGCGGATACGGAGTCGCCTGCACCGTAGTTTCCGTAACCGGAAAGGTGCTGGTACAGGGAGGTGAGTCCTCCGCCGTGGTCCACGCGGATGTAGTAGCCGCGGGCACTGCTGTAGCTTGTATACATTACTGTGCCATCTGCGATGGCTACAACGGAATTACCGATTGAGACACCGATATCAATTGCCTGATGGTAAGTGGTTGCACCGGCGACCGGAGCGGTACGATTACCAAAGTAGGATGTGATGTGGTGACTTGCAGGTACCGGCCATACAAAACCGGATTCGTTGTAAGAGGGTTCCGGTTCTTTGTACTTTTCTTCCTCTTCCTCGTTGTTGTTTGACTCCTCCGTGGAACCGGAGTTCTCGTTTTCATTCTGCTCCTGCTGGCGATTTTCCTGCTCCTGCTCACGCTTGCGGCGGGCCTCTTCTTCGGCCTGCTTTCTACGTTCCTCCGCACGGCGCTTTGCTTCTTCCTGCTTCCGGCGGTATTCTTCCTCCAGACGCTCGATCTCAGCATTTCCTTCTTCGATCAGCGCATCGTACTCGCTGATCTCGCCTTCGGTATCGGAGATGAGACTGCCGTATTCATTCAGCTTGTCGCGCTTGCCCTCCTGCATGATCTTGAGAGCGTCCTGCTCAGCTTCTGTATCCTCTTTAACCTTTTCAACCTCGTTCAGTTCCTTCTGGAGCTGCTTTTCCTTTTTGGAAACCTCCTTGGAAATGGCGATGAGGTCGGTGAGCTGCTTCTGGTCGTAATCGGAAACCTGCTCTACGTATTCGGACTGGTTGATCACATTTGAGAAGTCATCCAGTGCGATGAGGGCGTCCATGATGTGGATGTCGCCGTTTTCGTAAGAGTAGGCGATACGCTCCTTCATACGATCGTATTGATTTTCCTTTGCAATGAGCGCGATCTGCAGCTCTGACTTTGTGATGGAAGCCTTGGCCTGCAGCGCATTTCTTTTTGCTGTCAGGTCATCAATGGTTCCCTGATACTGATTGATCTCTTCATCTAACTCGGAGATGACGCCGCGGATGTCATCCGCTTCGGACTCCAGATTTGCCAGTTTGTTCTCGGCTTCTTTCTTTTTCTTTTCGCGTTCAGCGTTCTTTTCCTTGATCTCATCGATGGACTCGTCCGCATAAACGACGGAAGTATCCGGTGCGATGGAGGGAATGGACGGGATCACGAAAGCGCTTGCGAGAATGCATGCTGTTAAGACCCGTTTGAATTTACGCATTATTATTTCACCTCTTAGAGATTATAGTTTAAGATAGGTTACACTTTTAAATGTAACATTTTCGTAACAATTTACACTATACCACAGGTTGCACATTATGTAAATTGTTTTTTTTACTTATCGGCGTATAAAATGAGTGTTTTTCTTTGTGAAACTTGATAGAATAGGTGTAGCTATTCACGTGAATAGACAATTTTGGGTTGATCGGAGGTTACGATCCATGATTGAAATGAAACATGTGACAAAGACATATGGGAAGAAGGCGCCTGCAGTGGATGATCTGTCCATTCGGGTTGAGGACGGTGAGATCGTTGGTTTCATCGGGCCCAACGGTGCCGGAAAGACCACCACCATCCGCATGCTGACGGGGATCCTGAGGCCGGATCAGGGGGAGATCCTGATCAATGGGCTGCCCATGTCCCCCAGTGCGCTGGAGGCGAAGCGGATCATCGGATATATCTCGGATAATCCGGATATGTTCATTAAGCTCACAGGGTATGAGTTTATCGGTTTTATGGCGGATATCTACGGAGTTTCCGAGGAGGACCGGAAGAAGAGGACCGAGTATTATGCGGAGCAGTTCGGGATGACGGAGGTGCTTGGAGACCGGATGCAGAGCTATTCCCACGGTATGCGCCAGAAGGCCATGATCGTTGCGGCGCTTGTGCATGATCCCCAGGTCTGGATCCTGGATGAGCCCATGATCGGTCTGGATCCTCAGTCTGCCTACAATCTGAAGCGGATGATGCGGGAGCATGCCGATAAGGGCAACAGCGTTCTTTTCTCCACCCATGTGCTGGAGGTGGCGGAGAAGCTGTGCGATAAGGTCATCATCATTTCCCATGGAAGGCAGCGGTTCTACGGAACCCTGGAGGAGCTGAAGGAAGGCCATAAGGAAGATGACCTGGAGCAGGTATTCCTGGAGCTGATGAAGGACACGGAGCCGGAGGGGGTGTGACGGCCTATGAAGAATTACCGACGCCTGTTAAAGGTGTTTCTGAAAGATATCGCATATGATCCGCCCAAGGATAAGGGAAGAAAGGCTCAGATCCTGATCCTGTCCATTTTCGCCGTGGTATTCATCATGATCCCGGTGGCAGTGGGAAGCGGGCTCTTCACATTTCTAATGACACGCTCTCTGGTGCGTGCGGGGCATGCCGCCTTCGGCCTGCAGGTGATGTACCATCTGATCTCGATCTTCACCATGGTCTTTGGGATAAATGTGATCTTTAACGAGCTTTACTTTTCCACGGATATCGACCGCCTGCTTCCGCTTCCTCTGCGGGGGCGGGAGATCGCCGGCGCCAAGTTCGGAGCGGCCTATCAGATGGAGAATATCATCCAGTTCATCCTGATCCTGTCCTGTACCATCGGATACGGGCTGGCATCGGACATGCCTGTCTGGCGGTGGCCCATCGCCATCCTGCTGGGCTTCACCCTGTCCCTCATTCCCATGCTGTACTGCGCGATCCTGGGTATTTTCCTGATGACATTCACCCGGGTGGTGAAATCGAAGGACACGGTGCGCCGGATCTCCATCATTTTCATGATCGTGGTCTTCGCCCTGATGGGCCTTGCACTCACCTCTCTGAAGAAGGTGGATGTGGACAGCTGGATCGTCAATGCGGCCAGCCAGGACATCCCGTTCCTCCGGATCATGAATGTTGTTTTCTATGAAAATGCGCTGATGCTTGATTTCATGAATGACGGAAGCGTACTTGCGATCCTGATATTCGCAGTGCTTCATTTGGTTATTCTGGGACTGTTCCTGCTGGTGGCAGAGAAGTTCTATATCAACTCCGTCAGCCGGCTGGGAGAAGGAGAGCACAGAACAAAGAATAAAGCGGTACATTTGGAAAAGGCACTGAGGCCGAGAAGCGCATTTCGCGCCTATATGCGGAAGGAATGGAAGATCCTTCGCAGGACGCCGGTGTTCTTCACCAACTGTATCCTGATCACCTGGATCTGGCCGGTGTTCGTTGTGATCGCAGCGGCCATGACGGGAACCTCCATGGCACCCTCGGCCCTGCATGAGAAGCTTGGAGACGGAGATACGCCCTTTGCGCTGGGCGTGATGATCGCCGCATTTGCGGTGCCCTTCATCATGGGCGCCATGAACAGCCTGGGATCCAATGCCTTCTCCCGGGAGGGACGGCATTATGAGGTGATCCAGTTCCTGCCCATGTCCGTGGCCCTGCAGTGGAATGCCAAGGCGGCGGTGAGCATGCTGGTCTGCTTCTTCGGAACGGCCCCCTTCTTCCTGTTTTTCGGGATCTACGCCGGGGCGCCCATCCTGCAGATCCTGCTGTACCTGCTGCTCTGCGCAGCGGCCTCCTTTGTGGTGACCTATATGGGAATGCTGCTGGACTCCGTGAACCCGAAGCTGGTATGGGAGGACGCGCTGTCCGCCCTCAGGGAGAACTACAATACCTTCTTCAACATGGCCATCGCCATCGGAATAGCAGCACTGTTCGGCGGCATCGCAGCCGTGCTCTATGCCTTCCTGGATGTGCCGGTGACACTGCTGGGCTGCGGCCTGCTCATCATCACCATGATCTTTGGCGTGATCGAGTATAAGCGCAGCATGACCAGGGGGATCGAGAACGTGCTACACGTGGGGAGTGAGTGATAAAAGAGCCGGTGCGCCATGCGTGACGACGGGGCTGCGCCAGCGTGACTAAGGGGACAGTCCCCGCTGTCACGTTTTCCCAGGAAAACGTGACATAGGGGACTGTCCCCGTCGTCACGCATGGCGCCTTGTCACGCTGGCGCAGCCCCTTTGTCACGCTCAGGCTAACAGTTCAGGATATAGAAAGAAGCGGTGCTTCCCGACGGGAAAGCACCGCTTCTTTATATCCTGAACTGTTAGTTATTCGTCTTGCCAAACAGACGAAGCAGATACAGGAACAGGTTGATGAAGTCGAGATACAGCTCCATTGCTCCGTAAAGACCGATGACCATGGGATCGTATCCCACATTTGTAGCAGCCATCTTCTTGATCTTCTGTGTGTCGTATGCTGTAAGGCCTACGAAGATAATTACGCCGATGATGCTGATGATGTAATCCATCTTGTCAGATCCGATAAACATATTGATCAGAGATGCAATGATGATACCGAAGAGACCGATGATGCAGATCACACCGATGTTTGTCAGATCCTTCTTGGTAACGGCACCGATGAATGCCATAACACCGAAGATTCCTGCTGCGATAAAGAATGTCGTCGTGATGGATCCTGTTGTGTATACCAGGAAGATGATCGAAAGTGTAACACCGTTCACGATGGCATATGCGCCAAACAGGACTGCGGAAAGTACCAGGTTGTTGCGCTTCATAGCGAAGTTTGCACCGATCACGAGTGCGATCTCAGCGATGGCGAATACGATCAGAAGTGCGGGTGACTGGTACATGCTGTGCCAGAAGGTGGAGTTTGCAACTGCCAGAGAGGTGATACCGGTTACCAGCAGTGCAAGGAACATAAACAGGAATGACTTTGTAAGAACATCATTCACATCGGTGTGAACAGCTGTGTTCTGCTGTGTGCCAGGTGCGTAAATGGGCTGATTTCCCATCATGCCGCGGTTCAGCTGCTGCTGGTACATTTGCTGCTGATAAGCCTGCTGCGGATCCTGGTACTGATTGTACTGGTTCGGATACTGGCCCTGACCCTGACCCTGATTATACTGGTTGTACTGATTGTACTGCTGGTTCGGATCATACCCCCCGAAGTTATTCGGATCATAATTGTTTGCCATAAAACATCCATCCTTTCCTTTAAAATATACAAAACTGTTTTTATGACATGTTTACTGTAACAGAATTAAGTTATCATAAAAAGTGAAAAAAAACAATGGTTATTAGAAAAAATTCATTCTGTTCGTTTACTTTTTGGGTGTTTTCAAGTAAACTAACATGTGGATGATTATGTCAATCTATGACGGGATCATTCGAAATGCAGGACGGAAAGGAGATGGTTCCGTTGTTAAGAGAAGGATCGCTGGAGAGTATTTCCGACGGACGTCTCTACGAACTGAATGACATGGTTCGCGCGGACTGCGGCGGCTGTCGCGGCTGCAGCAAGTGCTGCCGAAGTGATATGGGGACATCCATCACACTGGATCCCTATGACGTGTGGATGCTGGAAAAAGGAACCGGACGCAGCTTCTCGGATATGGTGGAAAAGGAGATCAAGATCTCCATGCTGGATGGTCTCATCCTGCCCCATATGAATATGGAGAAGGGCTGCGGTTTCCTGGACGCGGAGGGCCGGTGCAGCATTCATCCCTGTCGGCCCAGTATCTGCCGGCTGTTTCCTCTGGGGCGGTATTATGAAAAGGGAGATTTCAAATACTTTCTTCAGGTGCATGAATGCACGAAAAAAAATCGGACCAAGGTAAAAGTGCAAAAATGGATCGATATCGAGCCCATCGAGGAGCATACGGAATTTGTCCGGAAATGGCACAACTTCCTCGGACTTTCCAGAAGAAAGATCAGAGAAGCGAAGGACGAAAGGCAGATCCGGAATTATATGCTGTTTCTGCTGGAATTATTCTATGTAGCAGAGTATGAACCGGAGGACTTCTTCGGACAGTTCCACAAACGCCTTCGGACCGCGGTGCGGGAGATGAAGCACATTTTGCGCTGACCGGAGCGGGGCAGGGAAAAAGCGAGAAGGAACTATTGAAGTAAAAAAAAGGGGGTATTTCAGATGAACAAGGAAGCTATGTACAAGCTGGGTTACGGACTCTATGTTCTGACAGCGAAGACCGCGGACGGTGCGAAGGATAACGGATGTATCATCAATACAGCCATCCAGGTTACCACAACACCCAATCGGATCTCCATCTGTGTGAACAAGGCAAACTATACCCATGACATCATTCAGGAAACGGGAGAGTTCAACATCTCCATCATTTCCGAGAAGGCGGAGTTCGCGCTGTTTAAGCACTTCGGTTTTCAGACCGGACGTGAGGTGAATAAGTTTGCGGACTACCCGGATGCGGTTCGTTCGAATAACGGACTGTACGTGATCACCAAGGGGATCAACGCATTTATCTCCGGCAAGGTGGTACAGACCGTGGATCTGGGAACGCATACCATGTTCATTGCGGATGTTACGGACGGCGGCGTTCTGAACCAGGATCCGTCTGCAACCTACAGCTATTATCAGTCCAATATCAAGCCGAAGCCGCAGGAGACCGCGGTGAAGGGCTGGAGATGCAAGATCTGCGGATATATCTACGAGGGCGAGGAGCTTCCGGAGGACTTTATCTGTCCGGTATGTAAGCACGGCGCCATCGATTTTGAGAAGATCCAGTAGAGGAAAGAACATATAAAGAAACATAAGTAAGAAAGAAGGAAAATGAAAATGAAGCGTATCGGTTTTATCGGGATCGGAAATATGGGTTCTGCCCTTTTTTCCGGGTTTGTTGCTGCAGGAAAGCTTACGCCGGAGATGGCTTATGCGTATACTCCCAGTATGGAGGAGCTGAAGGCAAAGCATGCGGAGCTGGGCATCGGGATCTGTGAAACTCTGGAGGAGATGCTGGAGAAGGTAGACATGATCGTCATTGCCTGCAAGCCGGGTCAGGTGCTGGAGAATGCACGGGTGATCCTGGAGAAGGCGAAGGAGATGCCGGTGATCTGCATTGCGGCAGGCTTCTCCCTCGGGAAATTCCAGGATGCAGGTCTTGGAGACCTGGCGGTACAGTGCATCATGCCCAACACGCCTGCACGGATCCGTGACGGTGTAACGCTTTTTGAGGAAGCAAACAATATGAAGGCCGAGGACAATGCGTATGCAAAGGATCTCCTTTCAGCTGTGGGTGCGGTTGAAGTGCTGCCCTCCCATCTGATGAAGGTTGGAATGGCCATCACCGGCTGCGGACCTGCATTTGTGGATATGATGATCGAGGCCTATGCAGATGCCGCAGTAAAATACGGGATCCCGAGAGCAACCGCCTATCGCATGGTGAGCGGAACCATTCACGGTTCCTCCGGACTGCAGATCGCAACCGGAGAGCATCCGGGCGTACTGAAGGATCAGGTGTGCTCCCCCGGCGGAACCACCATTCGCGGCGTAGCCGCACTGGAGGCTTGCGGCTTCCGGAATGCATGCATCGAGTCCATCGATGAGATCGTAAATATGTAAAGGATATTTAACTGTGAACACCAACGAGAAGAAAAAACCTGCAATGAAACGATATAAGAATCTGCTGTTCGGCAGGGCTGTCCCTGCCGGGCTGCTGATCGCGGCCCAGCTGTTCTGGATCTACCTGGGGATGACCAAGATTTTGGAAGTCCTGCCTGTGCTTTCCGGAATCCTTCGGGGCCTTGCTCTTGTATTCGTTATTGTCCTTCTGAATGACCGGAGCGAGCAGACGGAGTTCAAGATCATCTGGATCATCGTGGTCCTTCTGTTCCCCATTTTCGGTGCGCCCTTCTATTATCTTGTTGGAAACCGGAAACCGGGCCGGGGCTTTAAGAAGCGGCTGGATGCAGCGGATGTGAAGTACCATCTGTCCTACTTCCAGGACCGAAAGACCTGGGATGCCTTCCTCCAAAGGGATGTGCGGGGTGCGGGAACGGCGGAATATATCTTCCGCGAACAGTTCTTCCCTGTGCACCAGAATACCGATCTGACCTATTTCAGCTGCGGAGAGGATCTGCTGGCGGCCATGATGGAAGCGATCCGCGGGGCGGAACATTTTATCTTCCTTGAGTACTTCACCATTGAGGTTGGTGACGTCTGGGAACCCATGCTGAATCTGCTCATTGAGAAATCGGAGCAGGGCGTGGAGGTCTGTCTTCTGTATGATGATTTCGGCTGCTCCCAGTATCTTCCCATCAATTACGCAAAGAAGCTGAATCAGCTGAATTCGAATTTTAAATGTCTGAAGTACAACCGCATGGTTCCCTTCTTCTCTGTGTTCATGAATAACCGGGATCACCGGAAGCTAATGATCGTGGACGGTCACACCGGCTTTACCGGCGGCATGAACCTGTCCGACCGCTATGTTAACATCAACTGCCCTTACGGCAGATGGAAGGACGCCGGTGTCCGTCTTGTGGGGGACGGTGTCTGGAACCTGACTCTTATGTTCCTGGAAATGTGGGAGTCCGTGGATATTAAGGCCTACAAACGGAACCTGAAGCGCTCCAGGCTGCTGCGCCGGCTGGATCGGAAGCAGGAGCATAACCGGCACACGGAGAGAACGGAATTAAAGCTGGATAAGATGAATGAGACCGAGAAGGACGCATTCATGGGTATCATCAATGAACTGAAGGATTATATGCCCGGCAGATACCGGGAGACCGTAAAGTCCAATGCTGCCTTTGTACAGCCCTATGGAGACCAGCCCTTCGACGACGTTCCGCTTTCCGAGAATGTTTATCTGGAGCTGATCAATCAGGCCCGCAGAAGGCTGTACATTTTCACACCGTATCTGATCATGAGTGACGAGCTGACCCGGGCGGTGTGCATCGCTGCAAAGCGTGGAGTGGATGTGCGTATCGTGGTTCCGGGGATCCCGGACAAGAAGCTGGTATACCGCCTGACGAAGGCCTCCTTCCGATATCTGACGGATCATGGTGTCCGGATCTATACCTATACTCCGGGCTTCCTGCACTCCAAGGTCATGCTCTGCGATAATGAAAAGGGTGTTGTAGGAACTGTGAATATGGACTACCGCAGTCTGTTTCTGCACTTTGAGGATGCGGTCTATTTTTCGGATGCAAAGACCGCCAGCCGGATCTATCTGGACTTCAGAGAGACCTTCAAGGTGAGCCATGAGATAGTGGAAGAGGATATGAAAAAGTCCGTATTCAGCGAGCTGATCGACTCTCTGCTTCGGGTCATCGCACCCATGCTCTAGTCTGTTAAATATTCTTTATAATGCCGGAAATGTATTGCAAGCGGGGTTTTTTCTGTGATAATATTCCGCTTAGCACTTTAAGGTGTGGAGTGCTAATCATAGGCAACAGGAGGGAGATTCCATGCCACAACAACCGGATCGAAAAAAAACAATCACATTTTGGATCGTGTTCCTGGTGATCTTCGGCATCATGAACGTGATGATCTATAAGCGCTTTATCCAGAAGGAGGTAAACGAGGTCGGTTACAACTTCTTCATGAAGCTGATCGACGAGAAGAAGATCTCCGAGGCGGCGCTGTCATCTACGCAGATCGTGTTCAAGGATAAGGAGGGAAACATTTACAAGACCGGCCTTATGGAGGATGCGGCCCTGTATGAGAGACTCTATAAATCCGGGGCCGAGTTCGGTGCTGAGATCGAAACGCCCATGAATCCGATCCTGTATTACTTTCTGACCTTTGGTATCCAGATCCTGCTTCTCATCATACTCTGGCGGTTTATGTTCAAGCGGATCGCCAAGCGTTCCGGAGATGATCCGGATATGATGTCCTTCTCCCTGGGCGGAGGACGGGGCAAGGGTACCGGCCGGATCTATGTGAAGTCCAAAAATGATGTACGTTTCAAGGATGTTGCAGGAGAGGAGGAAGCGAAGGAGCTTCTGTCCGAGATCGTAAACTACCTGCATGAGCCTGAAAAATATACGGAGATCGGTGCAACCCTTCCCAAGGGTGCACTGCTGGTGGGCCCTCCGGGTACCGGTAAGACCATGCTGGCGAAGGCCGTGGCAGGAGAGGCAGAGGTGCCGTTCTTCTCCATCTCCGGTTCCGAGTTTGTCCAGATGTTCGTCGGAATGGGTGCGGCCAAGGTGCGTGACCTGTTCAAGCAGGCGAAGGAGAAGGCTCCCTGTATCATTTTCATTGATGAGATCGATGCCATCGGCAAGAAACGGGATGCCAGTCTGACCACCAACGATGAGCGGGAGCAGACCCTGAATCAGCTGCTTTCGGAAATGGACGGCTTTGAAGGCAATACCGGTGTGGTAATCCTGGCGGCCACCAACCGTCCGGAATCTCTGGATCCGGCACTGCTTCGCCCGGGACGGTTTGATCGGCGGATCCCTGTGGAGCTTCCGGATCTGAAGGGACGTATCGACATCCTGAAGGTTCATGCAAAGAAGATCCGTATCTCCGAAAATGTAGACTTTGACACCATCGCAAAAACTGCCTCCGGAGCTTCCGGAGCACAGCTGGCCAATATCGTAAATGAAGCGGCGCTCCGTGCAGTCCGTGAAGGACGTAAGGTGGTCCAGCAGGATGACATGATGGAGTCCGTTGAGGTGGTTATCGCGGGCTATCAGAAAAAGAATAAGATCCTCACAAATAAGGAGAAGCTGGTGGTCAGCTATCACGAGGTGGGACATGCACTGGTTGCGGCCATGCAGACCCAGTCCGCTCCTGTAACCAAGATCACCATCATCCCCCGTACCTCCGGGGCCCTGGGTTATACCATGCAGGTAGATGAGGATGAGAGAAATCTCATGACAAAGACGGAGATCCTGAACAAGGTATCCACGCTGGCAGGCGGACGCGCGGCGGAGGAGCTGATCTTCAACGAGATCACCACAGGTGCATCCAATGATATCGAGCAGGCAACGAAGCTGGCCAGAGCCATGGTCACCCGGTTCGGTATGTCGGAGGAGTTCGACATGGTAGCCATGGAGGTGGTCACCAATCAGTATCTGGGCGGCGATACCTCGCTGGCCTGTGCGCCTGAGACACAGACAAAGATCGACCGTATGGTGGTGGAGATCGTAAAGACGCAGCACGAGAAGGCAAAGGAGATCCTGCAGCAGAATCTTCAGAAGCTGCATGAGATCGCGAAACATTTGTATGAAAATGAGACCATTACCGGTGAGGAGTTCATGGAGATCCTGAATTCCAGCGAGAATACACTGCTCACGAATCCGGAGGTGTGATCCTGTGACGGGTCATGATCCGTGGTTCTGAATCGGTTTTTAAGGGGGGGAGAAGGTATGAATGTTAAGGAGTTTGCAAAACTGTATGAACCGGTCTGCAGAAGTGCGGATGAGGTGGATGAGAACCTTTACGAGCAGTATGGCGTGAAGCGGGGGCTTCGCGACAAGAACGGAAAGGGAGTTCTCACCGGAGTGACCAATATCTCCAAGATCGTATCCTCCAGGATGGAAGGGGATAAGGAGGTACAGTGCGACGGACAGCTGTGGTACCGTGGCTACAATGTGATCGACATGGTACAGGACTTCGGCTTCAAGCGCTTCGGATTTGAGGAGGTATCCTACCTGCTCCTGTTCGGCGAGCTTCCGACAGATGAAGAGCTGGCGAACTTCAAGACGGTGCTGGGATCTCTTCGGACCCTGCCCACGAACTTTACCCGGGACGTTATCATGAAGGCACCCAGCCATGATATCATGAATTCCATGACCAAGTCGGTGCTGACCCTTTCAGCGTATGATGATAATGTTTCGGATCTTTCCATCGAAAATGTACTTGAGCAGTGCCTGCGGCTGATCAGCGAATTCCCCATGCTGGCAGTGTACGGTTACTGTGCCTATAATCATTACGAACGGGATGAGAGTATGCACATACATTTCCCGGATCGTAAGATCTCCACGGCGGAGAATATCCTTCGTCTGCTCCGGCCCAACAAGGAGTACACCCTGCTGGAGGCACAGGTGCTGGATGCAGCCCTGGTGCTGCATGCGGAGCATGGCGGCGGAAACAATTCCACATTTACCACCCGTGTGGTTTCCTCTGCAGGCTCGGACACCTATTCCGTTATGGCAGCGGCCCTTTCTTCTCTGAAGGGACCGAAGCACGGCGGTGCGAATCTGAAGGTGATGCAGATGATGGATGATATCCGTGCCCATGTGCCGGATTATAACGATAAGGACCGCCTCCGGGATTATCTCGCGAAAATCGTGGACCGGAAGGCGTTTGACCGTGCGGGCCTGATCTACGGTATGGGACATGCCATTTATTCCGTCTCCGATCCCAGAGCCCGCGTGTTCCGCAATTTCGTGGAGAAGCTGGCGGTGGAGAAGCATCTGGAGAAGGAATTCGAACTCTATATGAGCATCGAAAAGATGGCTCCGGAGATCATCGCCGAGAAAAGAAAAATCTATAAAGGTGTCAGCGCAAATGTGGATTTCTACAGTGGATTTGTGTATAATATGCTTGGAATTCCGATTGAGCTCTACACACCGATCTTTGCAATTGCGCGTATCGTAGGCTGGTCGGCACACAGAATCGAGGAATTGATCAATGTGGACAAGATTATACGACCTGCTTATCGGTCCGTCATGGCAGAACGCCCCTACGCAACCTACGAGGAACGCAGTCCCCGTACCGCCGACTGATTTCGGTCCCGGGTACATGGTCAGCTGCTGTTTTTCGTATGCGGATGAGATCACCCGGAAGTGGAACGGAACCTATCCCAAGGATGCGGCCATCACGCTGCGGGAGCTTCTGAAATACGATCTGCTGGTTTTCCTGGGATATGTCTATGATCCCAAGAGCTCGGAGCCGGTTCGTCAGGTGGCTTTTGTAAATGAAATCCTTCAAATAAAACTTACCCCGGAACAGTTTTTCAGTTTCAGAGAAGAGAACAGTCTGGATCCTCACCTTTTGGAGAGGATACCGGACTCTTTGAAGTACTTCGTAAAGGATGATCTGTCACCGGAGTCCAGACGCTCGGCCACAGGCGTCTCCATTTCCCGTTTTATCGTAAACAGTTACCGGGATCTGGGACTGGCCTTCATCGCATTTGCAGGCATCAGCGATGAGGAATCTCAGAAGATCACGGATTACATCAACATTTTAAATGATTATCTGAAGTCCTACGGGCTTTATAATGCGGAGGATCCGCTCCGGAAGGGAATGAAGTCGGATCCCATGTGGGGCATGCCCCGCCGTATGGACAGGCCGAAGCCCCGTCCGGACGCAAATGTGGACATGACCGTTGCAGCCTCCTATTTCCAGGATGAGCCGGAGGAGACGAAGAAGATCGATCTTCCGGGACGCGGCAAGTCGGTAAAAACGGCCCGGGCCGATATAAATGAGAGAGATGAGAGAGAAGAGAGAGAGGATAAAAGGCCGGGAGCAAAGCAGGAGGCAAAACGGGAGGATAAGAAGCAGGAAAAGGCGCCGGAGCCGATGCAGTCAACTCTGGAGGAGCTCCTCGAGGAGCTGAATCAGCTCATCGGTCTGCAGGGTGTGAAGAAGAGCCTGAATAATATGATCAACGTGATCCGCGTTCGCAAGATGCGGGAAAAGATGGGACTGGCACAGCCGGATATGTCCATGCATCTCGTATTCTCCGGGAATCCGGGAACCGGTAAGACCACAGTAGCAAGGCTTCTTGCGAAGATCTACCGTGCGCTGGGAGTTGTCAGCAAGGGTCAGCTGGTGGAGGTTGACCGCGCGGGCCTGGTGGAAGGCTATGTGGGTCAGACCGCAGCAAAGACCAATGAGGTCATCGACAGCGCCATGGGCGGCGTGCTCTTTATCGATGAGGCCTATACCCTGACAAATAAAAAGGAGAGCGGTGACTTCGGACAGGAGGCAGTGGATACGTTGCTGAAGCGAATGGAGGACGACCGGAAGGACTTTGTTGTGATCGTTGCAGGTTACACGGAGCCCATGGAGGAGTTTCTGGAATCCAATCCCGGACTTCGGTCCAGATTCAACAAGTTCATTGACTTCTCGGATTATTCACCTCAGGAACTGTATAATATCTTCTATTCCATGTGCAGCAGCCATGATTTCCACCTGGATGAAGAGGCAGATGCCACGGTGAAGGCTTACTTTGAGAAGATTGTGGAAGAGAAGACGGAACATTTCGCAAATGCGCGTGAGGTCCGGAATTTCTTTGAACGCTGCATTGAGCGGCAGGCCAACCGGCTGGTGAAGGATACGAAGATGGACATGTCGGAGATCACGACCTTCACTGCTGCGGATGTGAGAGAAAACTAGAGCGTGACAACGGGGACAGTCCCCTTTGTCACGAAATCCTGGGATTTCGTGACAAGAGGGACTGTCCCCGTTGTCACGCTTCGCGTATTAGATTACTTCGCTGTCATGTACAGCAGGTCCTCCCACCGCTTGTCAACCTCTGCCTGGAACTCCTCGATGAGGTGCTCATTTCCGGGCTTAAAGAGATGTTTGAAGCGTCCCTGTGCACGGAGGAAATCCTCGATGGGCAGCTTCTTCTTGGGTTCGTAGTTGAGGATCCATTTTCCTTCTACAACCTCGAAGAGAGGCCAGTAGCAGGTGTCGATGGCCAGTTTGCAGATCTGGGCGATATCCGGTGTGTCGTAGCGCCAGCCACGGGGGCAGGGTGCCATGACGTTCAGGAATGCGGCGCCGGGGGTGTAGATGGCCTTCTCTGCCTTCTCATACAGATCCTTCATCATGGGTGTAAATGTGGACTGTGCCACATAGGGTACGTTGTGTGCTGCAATGACCTTTGCCAGATCCTTGCGGCTCTGCATCTTTCCTGTAGATGCGCTTCCCACCGGAGTTGTGGTGGTATCTGCAAACATGGGGGTTGCAGAGGAACGCTGGATACCGGTGTTCATGTAGGCTCCGTTGTCGTAGCACACATAAACCATGTCATGTCCGCGCTCCATGGCACCGGACAGGGACTGGATACCGATATCATAGGTACCGCCGTCACCACCGAAGGTGATGAACTTGTAGGTATCATCGATGCGTCCGCGCTTCTTCAGCGCATTGTATGCGGTTTCAACACCGGACAATGTGGCGCCGGCGCAGGCGAATGCATTGTGGATATAGCTGTCCTCATAAGAGGTGTAGGGATACATGAAGGAGGAAACCTCCAGGCATCCGGTTGCATTTCCGATCACGGCATGATCTTCAGGCTTCAGGGCACGGAGCACGGTGCGGACCGTGATACCGGCGCCGCAGCCGGCACAGAGCCGGTGGCCGGGAGCAAGTCGCTCGGGCTTATTCATGACTTCTTTAAACTTGAATGGCATTTTTTGCTCCCCTCCTTTATTTTCTGAGTCCGATATACTGGAACTGTTCTACCGGTTTTCCTTCAGTGACAAGTCCCTGCAGGTCGTTGAAGACATCCAGGGCAGACTGGTCGGTGAAATCTCTTCCTGCCAGTCCGTAGAAATAGTTGATGGCACGGGCGGTAACGCCTGCATCCAGCAGGGCTGCCTTCAGCTCGGAGCCCAGAGGGCCGCCGCGGCCGGAGAAGCTCTCTGCACGGTCAAGGATGGCAACTGCGGATACATGCCGCAGGGCTTCAGCCAGCTCTTCTCCCGGGAAGGGACGGAAGACACGTACCTTGATCATACCTGCCTTGACTCCCTGCTCCCGAAGGATATCAACTGCATTCTTTGTATTTCCGGAGGCTGAGCCCATGATCACGATGGCATACTCGGCATCCTCCATGCGGTATTCCTCGAAAAGTCCGTACTTTCTTCCGGAGATCTTCTCGAATCGCTCACATACATCCAGGATCACCTTCTTGGCATTCATCATGCCGATGCGCTGGTTCATTTTCGTCTCCATATAGAAGGGAGAGTTTGCGTAGGGGCCGATGGCCATGGGCATATCGGCGTTCAGCAGGAAGTTCTCCGGCTGGTAGGTTCCTACGAATTCCCGAACGGTTTCGGTGTCCATGGTTTCGATATTCATAACTGCGTGGCTTGTGATAAAGCCGTCCTGACAAACCATCATGGGGAGCATTACGTCCGGATGCTCAGTTACGGGATATGCCATGATGAAATTATCATAGGCCTCCTGGTTGGTCTCAGCATAGATCTGGATCCATCCGGAGTCCCTTGCACCCATGGTGTCGGAGTGGTCACAGTTGATGTTGATGGGGCCGGTCAGTGCGCGGTTTACGGCACAGAGCACCAGCGGAAGACGGTCGGAGGCTGCGATGTACAGCTCTTCCCACATGAATGCCAGTCCACAGGAGGATGTGGCAGTCAGTGCGCGGGCACCGGCAGCGGATGCGCCGATGGCAGCGGACATGGAGCTGTGCTCGGACTCCACCGGGATAAACTCGGTATCGATCTCACCGTTTGCGATAAAGCTTGATACCATCTGCGGGATCTCCGTAGAAGGTGTGATGGGAAATGCGGGCATAACGTCCGGGTTTACCTGCTTTATTGCGAGGGCAACGGCTTCATTTCCGGACATACGGTCTCTTGTTCCAGCCATATTACAGTCCCTCCTTCATATCGATCGCCTTGAAGCTGCAGACCTTGGCACAGATGCCGCAGCCCTTGCAGTGGTCATAGTCAAAGTCCTGACGCTTGCCCTCCACCACCGGGATGCAGCTGTCGGGACACATGGGAGCGCAGAGCAGACACTGAGCGCATTTCTCCCAGTTCATCACCGGAGTCTGGGTTCTCCATTCGCCGGTCTTGAATTCTCTGGATCCGCCGCCGCCGTAGATCTGGTTGCCCAGGGTCATGTCTGTATAGGGGGCGGTCTCATTTACCTTGCTGATATCGGTTCTTTCCTTATTTGCCATTACTGCACCTCCGTGAAACCGCGCTCAAGTGCGCGCATATTTCCTTCGATCACTTCCGGCTTCTTTGCAAACTTATGCTGGTAGGAAGCCTCCATCTGGGACAGGAACACATCCTTCTCCATGATGCCTGCAACCTTTACGATGGCTGCGAGCATGGGGGAGTTGGGGAAGTATTTTCCCAGACACTCCACGGATATGGTCCGGGCATCGATGGTGTAGACCGGTCCGGTGTATCCTTTTAATAAGGAAACGATCTCTTCTTTGGACTTGGAGGTGTTGATGATGATACCTCCCTCGGGGGAGAGCCCTTTCGTCACGTCCACGGAGTGGAGCAGTGTCTCGTCAACGACTACGACGTAGTCGGGCTCATAGATATTGGAATGTGCGCGGATCTCGGTATCACCCAGCCGGTTGTAGGCTGTGATGGGAGCACCCATACGCTCCGGGCCGTACTCCGGGAAGCCCTGCACATACATGCCTGTGTTAAAAGCCACGTCTGCAAGAAGCAATGCGGCAGTCTTGGCACCCTGGCCTCCGCGGCCGTGCCATCTGATCTCGATGTGTTTCATGATCGGTCACCCTTTCCACATGATTCTATAGTAGATTATATAGTACTTTTCTATAGTACTATTCCGCTGTTTGGACAACAGTATTGAATACTATACCACCCGAAAAAGTAAATGTAAATACCATTTTTCGAGGAGATGGACATTTGCGAAAAATATTTCCCCGATGTGCCGATATAACGTAAAATTTTCGCCCTGACCGTAAAATGCTTTGACTTGAATAATGGATGTAGTTCATGTATACTCTTTATGATGGGCGAAAACTGTACTTATGCAGTGCTTATAAAGTACCTATGAAGTACCTATGATGGGAGAAACGAGTATGGAAAATAATCAGAATAACGGCGTAACGCCGGAAATCGAGCTCCTGAAATCAGAAGAGGTTGTCAATTCGTCGGAGAACCTCTCTCTTTCGGATGTCATGCAGGAAGCAATGCCTTCGGAAGACGCTACCACAGTGTTATCTGCCGGCAGTGAGTCAGCAACCACTGTTCTCACGGAAGGAATGTCAGGACCACTGTCTGGAGGAGCGCCTGACCAGGGCTTTCGAAATGTAGGAAGCGGTCCTCTTGCCTCAGGGCAGAAGCCGGCAGGAATGGCGCAGCCGGGAATGGCTCAGCCTGGAATGCGGCCTGTGCCGCAGCCTGGAATGGCTCAGCCGGGAATGCAGCCTATGCTGCAGCCTGGAATGCAGCCGCAGCAGGCTATGCCGCAGCCTGGAATGCAGCAGGCTATGCCGCAGCCTGGAATGCAGCAGCCTATGCCGCAGCCTGGAATGCAGCCGCAGCAGGCTATGCCCCAGCCTGGAATGCAGCCCCAGCCGGGAATGCCTCAGCAGAGCGCGCCGCAGCAGCCTATGTCTCAGGTAGCACCGCAGCAGCCTATGCCTCAGCCTGGAATGCAGCCGCAGAATGGAATTCAGCTGCCGCCGCAGGGCATGTCAGGACAGATGCCGCAGCAGCCGCAGAATGGAATGCAGCTGCCACCTCAGGGTATGTCGGGACAGATGCCGCCGCAGGGCATGTCGGGTGCAATGCCTCAGCAGCCCCTCCGTGGAAACGGCCAGGTTCCGTTCCAGGGCGGAATGAATTCAGTACCTCCTCAGGGGATCAGACCTCCGAGACAGGGGAATGGCAAGGGCGCCAAGCTGTTTGGCCTGATCACGCTGATCCTTGCCTTGATCGGACTTGTAGCAGTCGCACTGCTGATGTTCTTCTTTGTGATCTCTCCGGGCGGTGACTATAAGGGCGCTGCCGACAAGGGTTATTCCGTATCCGCCGGTACTCAGCCCGGAACCGCTAACACAGAAGCGGCAACAACAGCTTCAACAGAGGAATAGGAGGGAGAAAGCATGAAATCAAAAAAATGGATCATAATCGGATGTATCTCTCTTGCGCTTATTATCACTGAGCTTCTTCTGCTGTTCCTGGTTGTTATGCCCGGTATGGGGAAAACGAAGGCGCTGAAGGCAATGCTGGACGGAGACAAGTCTGTGGTTAAGGATGAGTTCATGTCCATGGACGCAGATAAGACAGCAAGCCTGAAGGAAAGTGTAAGGGATATTGTAGTTTATCAGACGAATCAGTATCTGGACGGAAAGATCGATTATACAAAGTTCTTTAACACCATGGAGTGTGTGGAGTCCGTTGCAGCATACTCCGGAATGACAGCGGATGCCTTCCCTGTCGTCAACATTTCCAAGATGAAGACGATTTATGAGGATGCAGTGAAGGCTTACGTTAAGGACAAAAACGGTTCTGAGTATAAGGCGAAGAAGACGGAGTTTACCAATTATCGCAGATGCAGACTGACTGAGGACGGTGACGAGCTGATCTACTCATGGTCAAGAGAAGAAAGAAAGGCCTATGAGAAGAAGTATGTTGATGAGCTGGATGCTGTACTGAAGACCAAGTATACGTCCTATGAAGCCGGAAATGTGACCTATGATGATATGGATGCGGCAGTGGATGTGGCACAGAGCTTCTGGTCCTCTGACTATACCTATGACTTAAACAGTCTGATGCGGGATGAGCGCTATATCAGCGAGGCCTATGACCAGGCAAAGAAGTATTTTGATGAGCAGGAGTACTGGAGTGTTCTCAGATACATCGAGAATACGAAGGAGTATTACTCCGGCAAGGAAGCCTGGAAGAAGTGGGAAGAGCGGTTTAATACGCTGGACAGC
Organism: uncultured Lachnospiraceae bacterium; assembly: GCA_902792005.1. Lineage (GTDB taxonomy): Bacteria > Bacillota > Clostridia > Lachnospirales > Lachnospiraceae > Eubacterium_Q. The sequence goes on along the minus strand of CADAXW010000005.1, from coordinate 23,903 downwards.
GAGACGAGAGAGAAGGCAAAGACATACTATACCGAGCAGGCCATCAAGGCGGCAAAGGATGGAGACACCTACAGCGCTGAGCGGATCATCAGTGAAATGAAGAAGTATCTGGGGGATGATGTGGATACCTCCAAGATCATCGACAGCATGCATGCAGACTGGCAGAAGGCCTATGTTGAGTTTATGAACAACTGGGATGCCACTCTTCGTGAAGACGTGAAGAAGGAAACAAAGCTTTCCGATCAGCTGGATGATCTGGCGGTCACGAACTATGACAGTAATGTTCCCACCAAGATGTTCCTGTACGATTTTGATGATAATCAGGTGCCGGAGCTGCTCCTGGCAGGAAACGGGATCCTGTACATTTATACCTATTACAACAACAAGGTTGAATACACCGGTTTTGTATACTGGATCGGTCTTGGTGAGAAGCCGACCATCATCATGGCCTGCGATGTAAAGGCGGATGACGGTATCACCGGAAATATCGAGGCGGTGATCTCCTTCAGCGGTAAGGACTGGACAGTGAATGAGTGCTGTGTGATCGGTAAAAAAGACAAGAAGACAGCCTACGGTGTCGGTACAAATACTGACAATTTAGAGACGGTTGAGAAAGATGTTTACACCGCAAAGAAGAAGGAGATCGAAGGAAAGATCAAGACCAGATCTCTGACCAGCGGTGCGATGATCAAGGACTACGAGAACTTTATCTACAGCTACAAATAGATCAGAATAATCAATAAAAATCAATAAAAATCAATAAAAAAATAGAAACATATGATTTGGAGGAAGAAACAACAATGGTAAAGCTTTATGAGACAGGTGCATATCTTTTGGACGGCGAGAAGCTGATCCCGGATGACGGATCGGCTGCCGGCGTGGTTCAGGTCAGCAAGGAAGAGGCTGCCAAGGAGACCATGGCGTACAGTATCCTGGAGAAGCACAATACTGCAAAAGATATGACGGATCTGAAGATCAAGTTTGATAAGCTCACATCCCATGATATTACATTTGTAGGTATCATTCAGACGGCAAGAGCATCAGGGCTGAAGGAGTTCCCCATTCCCTATGTTCTTACCAACTGCCACAACTCTCTTTGTGCCGTGGGTGGAACAATCAACGAAGATGATCACATGTTCGGACTGACTGCTGCAAAGAAATACGGCGGGATCTATGTTCCGCCTCATCAGGCAGTCATTCACCAGTACGCACGTGAGCAGCTGGCAGAGTGCGGAGCCATGATCCTCGGTTCCGACAGCCATACCCGGTATGGTGCGCTTGGTACTATGGCCATCGGTGAGGGTGGCGGAGAGCTGGCAAAGCAGCTTCTGGGAAGAACCTATGACGTAAAGCGTCCCGGCGTGGTTGCCATCTATCTGGACGGCGAGCCGGCAAAGGGCGTAGGTCCCCAGGACGTGGCACTGGCACTGATCGGCGCTACATTTGCAAATGGATATGTAAAGAATAAGGTGATGGAATTTGTGGGCCCCGGCGTTTCCAAGCTGTCATCGGATTACCGTATCGGCATCGACGTTATGACCACAGAGACCACCTGCCTTTCCTCCATCTGGCAGACGGATGAGGAGACACGGAAATGGTATGACACCCATTATCGTTCGGAAGCCTATAAGGAGCTGAAGCCGGGCAAGGTGGCATACTATGATGGCGTGGTTTATGTGGACCTGTCCAAGATCCGCCCCATGATCGCAATGCCGTTCCATCCGAGCAACGTTTATACCATCGAAGAACTGAATGCCAACCTGAAGGATATCCTTCACGACGTTGAGGAGAAGGGGAAGAAGCAGCTCACCGGAAATGTTGATTTCAACCTGAGCAGCAAGATCCGGAACGGCAAGCTCTACGTGGATCAGGGAATCATCGCAGGCTGTGCCGGCGGCGGATATGAAAATATCTGTGATGCGACAGATATCATGCGGGGACATTTTATCGGTTCCGATACCTTTACCCTGTCGGTTTATCCGGCAAGTACGCCGATCTTCATGCAGCTGGCAAAGAACGGCATGGTAGCAGACCTGCTGCAGACCGGTGCCATCGTGAAGACCGCCTTCTGCGGTCCCTGCTTCGGTGCAGGTGATACACCGGCAAATAACGCATTTTCCATCCGTCACTCCACCCGGAATTTCCCGAACCGCGAGGGTTCCAAGATCCAGAACGGCCAGATTTCATCCGTGGCTCTGATGGATGCAAGATCCATCGCTGCAACTGCAGTGAACCAGGGATACCTGACTCCGGCTACGGATCTGGATGTGGAGTACACCGGACCGGCATACTTCTTCGATCGTGCGATCTACGACAATCGTGTATATAACGGCTGGGGCAAGGCGCGTCCCGAGACCGAGATCCAGTTCGGACCGAACATTAAGGACTGGCCGGAAATGGTTGCGCTGACAGACAATCTGCTCCTGAAGGTGGCTTCCGTGATCACGGATCCGGTGACCACAACGGATGAGCTGATCCCCTCCGGTGAGACATCATCCTTCCGTTCCAATCCCATTGGTCTGGCTGAGTTCACCCTGTCCCGGAAGGATCCGGAGTATGTGGGACGTGCAAAGGCCGTACAGGCGGTAGAGCGGAAGAGAGAAGAGGTGGGATGCCTCTGCAAGGCAGACGAATCCCTGAAGCCGGTGATGGAGACCATCAAGGCACAGTTCCCGGAGACTACGGGAGCAAATACCGGCTACGGCAGCACCATTTTCGCCATCAAGCCGGGCGACGGCTCTGCCCGTGAGCAGGCAGCTTCCTGCCAGAAGGTTCTGGGCGGATGGGCAAACATCGCCAAGGAGTATGCGACCAAGAGGTATCGCTCCAACCTGATCAACTGGGGTATGCTTCCGTTTGTCATCGCTGAGGATTATGACTTTGAGAATGATGATTATATCTTTGTACCGGATGTGCTGACAGCGATCCGTGAGAAGAAGGAAGTGATCAAGGCGTATGTAGTGAATAAGGGCATGAAGGAGCTTTCCCTGACCCTGGGTGATCTGACAGATGATGAGAGAGACATCATTCAGGCCGGCTGCCTGATCAACTACTATCGTTCCTGATCCAGCGACAATAACGAATGAATCCGCCGCGAGAGAACGTATCGTGCATCTGATGATACGTTAGTATCGCGGCGGGTTGGTATGATGGATGTAACCACACGCGTGGTGGGATCTATTCATCGGGTATACGAAAAAAAGGGGGTGAGAGGCATGAGTGATTCAGCAATCGCAGGGCTGGTCTGGCTTGGGGTATTCGCATTCATGATCCTTTCAGAAGCCGCAACCGTCGGTCTTACGGCCATCTGGTTTGCAGGTGGAGCACTGATCGCATCCATTACAGGGTTCCTGGGTGTGAACTGGGCATGGCAGCTGGTGGTGTTCATGGTGGTTTCGATCGTCTTTATGATCGTGCTCCGGCCGCTGGCAAAGAAGAAAATGAATCCGAAGGTCACGCCCACAAATGCAGACAGCCTGATCGGTCAGTTCTATCCGGTGCTGACCACGGTGGGACCGGGGCATGAGGCCGGTCAGATCCGCATCGGAGATGTGGAATGGAGGGCGGTTTCCGAGGACGGAATGGTCATTCCGGAGGGAACCGTGGTAGTGATCCGGAAGATCGAGGGAACAAAGCTGATCGTACTTCCGAGGTGACTTTCGGTTGAAGGTCCGGAAGGAAGATCAGGAACGAAGATCAGGAACGAGGGTTAGGTATTTTATGTTAACTGAAGGAGGAAAGATATGAATCCATCAACCATTGCATTATTGATCATTCTATTAGTTGTGATAATTATTCTGGCATCTTCCATTCGTGTTGTACGCCAGGCAACGGCATGTGTCATCGAGCGGTTCGGAACCTACCAGACCACATGGGGCGTAGGTTTTCACGTGAAGTGGCCCATCATTGATAAGATCGCCCGCGAGGTGTCCCTGAAGGAGCAGGTGGCGGACTTCCCGCCCCAGCCGGTGATCACGAAGGATAATGTTACGATGCGGATCGATACGGTCCTGTTCTTCCAGATCACGGACCCGAAGCTTTACTGCTACGGCGTAGAGTATCCCATCGCAGCTATCGAGAATCTGACGGCCACAACCCTTCGTAATATCATCGGTGATCTGGAGCTTGACCAGACACTGACCTCACGTGAGACCATCAATGTGAAAATGCGCGCCACGCTGGATGAAGCTACGGATCCCTGGGGGATCAAGGTAAACCGTGTGGAGCTGAAGAATATCATCCCGCCGGCAGCCATCCAGGAGGCCATGGAAAAGCAGATGAAGGCAGAGCGTGAGCGCCGTGAGCAGATCCTTCGTGCAGAAGGTGAGAAGCGTTCCGCAGTCCTGATCTCCGAAGGTGAGAAGGAAGCGAAGATCCTTAAGGCCGAGGCTGAAAAGGAAGCAGCGATCCTTGCGGCAGAGGCGGAGAAGCAGGCACAGATCCTTCGGGCAGAGGCTGACCGTGAAGCGCGGATCAAGCGTGCAGAAGGTGATGCTGAGGCCATCATCAAGGTACAGCAGGCTGAGGCAGACGGTATTCGGATGCTGAATGAGGCAGCGCCCAGCAGGGAGGTTCTTACCATCCGCAGTCTGGAAGCCTTCAAGAGTGCGGCAGACGGTAAGGCAACCAAGCTGATCATCCCCTCGGATATCGCTGGAATGGCAGGGCTTGCCAGTGCCATCACGGAAACGGTGAAGACCTCCAAGGAGTGATATTCGGGAAGCGATATCCAAGGAATGATAAATAAATCGAATCGTGCCGGTCTGATTCCGGCGGATCAGGTATAGAAGCGCGGCTGCATCTCTGCAGCCGCGTTTTCTGCGCGGATAGAGTCGGCAGGCAAACGCGCGTGCAGGTTCATTTGCCGATTGACGCAGTTCGACAGCGAGTATGGCCGGTAGTTGGTACATTTTGCACAGATTCCCGTTCCCGATTTGGACAGTATTCTGTTCATGAAAACGGAGAAAAAGGGGGATGACGGAAAATGTGCATAATTTGCTCAAAAAATCGCTATTCTTTTTCGGGGTTATGTCCAAAAAATAGTTTTATTTTTGTCAGTATCATGGTATAATCAAACCATATTATTGCTAAAAAAGGGGTGACTATATGGTTAAAAAGGAAATGATAGCAATGCTCCTTGCCGGAGGACAGGGCAGCCGCCTGGGGGTTCTCACGTCGAAGCTTGCAAAACCTGCGGTTGCTTTTGGTGGAAAGTACAAGATCATTGACTTCCCGCTCAGTAACTGTATCAATTCCGGAGTTGATACCGTCGGCGTTCTGACCCAGTATCGGCCGCTTCGGCTGAACCAGCATATCGGAATCGGTATGCCGTGGGATCTGGACCGCAATTTCGGTGGTGTTACGGTGCTGCCGCCTTACGAGAAGAGTGGAAGCAGCCAGTGGTATACCGGTACTGCAAATGCGATCTATCAGAACCTGGAGTATATGGAATACTATAATCCGGATTATGTTCTGATCCTTTCCGGCGATCATATCTATAAGATGGATTATGAAGTTATGCTGGATTATCACAAGTCCTCGCATGCGGATGCAACCATCGCAACCTATCAGGTACCGATGGAAGAGGCAAGCAGGTTCGGTGTGGTTATCACAGATGACCAGGGCGTGATCCATGAGTTTGAGGAGAAACCGGAGAAGCCGAGAAGCAACAAGGCATCCATGGGTATCTATATCTTCAGCTGGCCCGTTCTTCGTGACGCGCTGATCGAGATGAAGGATGTTCCGTCCTGCGACTTCGGTAAGCACATCATTCCGCATATCCATGAGCAGGGCAAGAAGATCTGTGCCTATGACTTCAAGGGATACTGGAAGGATGTAGGAACTCTGGGCTCTTATTGGGAGGCCAACATGGAGCTGGTGGACATTATCCCCGAATTCAACCTCTATGAGGAATTCTGGAGGATCTACACCAAGAGCGACAATCTTCCGCCCCAGTACATAGCAGAAGGCAGCAAGGTAACAAAGAGTATCATCGGTGAGGGTACCGAGATCCACGGTGATGTTGAGAATTCCGTCATCGGTTCCGGTGTTGTGATCGGCAAGGGAACTGTGGTTAAGAATTCCATCATCATGAACAGCGTTACCATCGGAGAAAACTGCGTGCTTGACAAGGCTATCCTGGCCGAAGGTGTGCAGGTAGGTTCCGACGTGCAGATCGGTGTCGGCGAAGAGGCTGAGAATGATTTTGCACCGCATATTTATGCATTCGGTCTTGCAACTATTGGCGAGAAGTCGGTGATTCCGGACGGTGTGACCATCGGAAAGAATACAGCGATTATCGGTTCGACCACAAAGGACGAGTATCCGGACGGTGCTCTGGCCAGTGGTTCCAGTATCATAAAGGCAGGTGAATAGCATGAGAGCGATAGGAATCATTTTAGCAGGCGGTAACAGCAGCAGGATGGAAGAGCTTTCCGCAAAGCGTGCGGTTGCGGCTATGCCGGTGGCAGGCTGCTACAGAGCAATCGACTTTGCACTGTCTAACATGTCCAACTCCCATATACAGCGCGTTGCCGTATATACACAGTACAATTCCAGATCCCTGAATGAGCATCTGAATTCATCCAAATGGTGGGATTTCGGAAGAAAGCAGGGTGGTCTGTATATCTTCACACCGACCATCACAACGACCAACAGTTACTGGTACAAGGGTACTGCGGATGCGCTGTATCAGAACATCAACTTCCTGAAGGATGCGCATGAGCCCTATGTAGTGATCGCTTCCGGTGACGGTATCTACAAGCTGGATTATAATAAGGTTCTGGAGGATCATATCGCAAAGGGTGCAGATATCACGATCGTGACCAAGGATCTTGCTCCTCACGAAGATGATATCAGCCGTTTCGGTGTAGTTAAGCTTGGTGACAACAACCGGGTTGAGGATTTCGAGGAGAAGCCCATCGTGGCAGAGACCAGCACCGTATCCATCGGTGTTTATGTGATCCGCCGTCGTCAGCTGATCGAGCTCCTGGAGGCCTGCGCGGCAGAAGGACGGACCGATTTCGTTAAGGATATCCTGGTTCGTTACAAGAACATCAAGAAGATCAACGCATATCGGCTGGAAAGCTATTGGAGAAATGTCGGTTCCGTGGATTCCTACTATCGGACGAACATGGACTTCCTGTCACAGGAGGTTCGGGACTATTTCTTCCGCCAGCAGCCTGGTGTTTATACAAAGGTGGAGGACCTTCCGCCTGCAAAGTACAACGGCGAAGCAGTGGCAAGCAACAGCCTTATCGCCAGCGGTTGTATCATCAACGGTACGGTAGAAAACTCCGTACTGTTCAAGAAGGTTTATGTAGGTAATAACTGCGTCATTAAGAACTCCATCATTCTGAATGACGTTCATATTGGAGACAACTGCTATCTTGAGAACTGTATCATCGAGTCCAGAGATACGATCCGGGCGAACACGGTTCATACAGGTGAGGCCGGAAAGCCGAAGATCATAGTAGAGAAGAGTTTCCGTTATACGCTTTAATATCCTAAGGGATACATTTTTAGGGGAGGATTTTTACAATGCAGATTACGGACGTACGGGTACGAAAGGTAGCCAAGGAAGGAAAGATGCGGGCTGTTGTTTCCATCACAATCGACAACGAGTTCGTTATCCATGACATTAAGGTGATCGAGGGTGAAAAGGGACTTTTCATCGCGATGCCAAGCAGAAAATCATCTGACGGTGAATATCGTGATATCGCTCATCCCATCAACTCCGGAACCAGAGAGATGATTCAGACTCTCATCCTGGAGAAGTATGAGCAGACATCATTGGAAGATCCGGAGGGATTCTAGGTATTTCTGAATAGATATCCGAACAGATATCTGAATAGATGACTGAGAAGGCGTGACAGCGTTATGCGTTGTCACGCTTTTCGTTTGCAAGGCCCGGGCAGCCCTTGACTTTCCGCGGAAAATGTGTAAACTGATACTAGCTTTGTGATACTTGTTTTGATGAAAGAACGGAGGACCGGAAAATGAGTCAACTGACAGCGCTGATCCTTGCAGCAGGCAAGGGAACAAGAATGGAATCTGAACTGCCGAAGGTACTGCATACATGCTGCGGAAAGCCTATGGTAAGCCATGTTATAGATGCGGCCCGGGGCGCAGGTGCGGACCGGGTTGTGGTGATCGCAGGATATAAGAGTGAAATGGTGCATGAGGAGCTGAAGGATACGGTCCTTTATGCCGAGCAGACAGAGCAGCTGGGAACCGGACATGCAGTTATGTGTGCGGCAGATCAGCTGGGAGATGAGGGAGAGACCCTGGTTCTCTGCGGAGATACACCGCTGGTAACTGCGGATACGCTGAAGCGTCTCTCGGAGGCGCATCGGAGCGCCGGAAACGGTGTGACAGTCCTTTCAGCCATTCTGGAGGAGCCGAAGGGCTATGGACGTATCATCCGGGATGCGGAGGGAAGCTTCCTGAAGATCACGGAGGATAAGGACTGCACGGAGGAAGAGCGCCTGACAAAGGAGATCAATGCAGGTATGTACCTCTTTGATACCGCCATGCTGAAGGACAGCCTGAAGAAGCTGACCAATGACAACGCGCAGGGGGAGTACTACCTGACCGATACCATCGAGCTGATCAAGTCTGTCGGCGGCAGGGTAGATGCCATGCCTGTGGAGGATACAAATGAGATCCTGGGTGTAAATACAAAAGCGCAGCTGAAGAATGCTGAAGAGATTATGTCAACCAGGAATGCGTAGGAGATAAACATGAAGATCATCGTCGGACTGGGTAATCCGGGATTGAAATATGCAGGGACCAGGCATAATATCGGTTTTGCAGCACTGACACAGCTGGCGGACCGGTACCACATTTCCCTGAACAAAAAAGAATTAAAGAGCATCACCGGCCATGGAGTGATCGAAGGGGAGAAGGTGGTCCTTGCCATGCCCCAGACCTTTATGAATCTCTCCGGTGAGGCGGTGCAGCCACTGTTACATTTTTATAAATGTACCGCGGACGACCTGATCCTTCTTCTGGATGATGTTGATCTGGATCCGGGTCGGCTCAGGATCCGGGCAAAGGGAAGCGCCGGCGGTCATAATGGGATGAAGAGCATCATCTCGTGCATCGGAACCGAGGATTTTGCCAGAGTCCGGATCGGCGTCGGAAAGAAACCGGAGGGCTGGGACCTGGCAGATCACGTGCTGGGGAGGATCCCGAAGGAGGAGTTCCCGCTGTTCCGGGAGGCCTGTGAGAAGGCGGCGGATGCAGTACGGCTGATCATCACGGACGGAGTGCAGAAGGCACAGAATATGTACAACTGATAACCCCGGAAGGGGACTGCTGTGACGGAGAGATCCGTAACAGAATAAAGAGAGGAAACGGAATGGATGCTATTCGCATGCCGGTTTCCGAGATGCAATGCATGCAGAAAGCAGGCAGGGCGATCCAGGAGAAGAAAACACCTGTAACCGTTTGGGGCGCATCGACGCATGTTCGTCCCACGGCCATGGAGGTGCTGCGGGGAGACGCGGAGCAGGTTCTGATCGTAACCTATGATGATACAAGGGCGGACCAGCTGTATCAGGACTATCGTTTCTACGATCGGAATGTGTTCATCTATCCTGCGAAGGACGTGCTGTTCTACTATGCAGATGTCCACGGAAATCTGGCAGCCAGGAAACGACTGGAGATCATAAAAAGAATACAGGATAAGGAGCGGACCGTGATCATCCTGACGGTTGAGGGTCTGATGGACAGGATCCCCAGACCGGATGCGGTGAGGAACAGTTCCATCAACTTCTCCGTCGGAGAGGAGATACGCATTCCGACGGTGCAAAGGCAGCTGACGGAAATGGGCTATGATCAGGTTGCGCTTGTGGAAATTGCAGGGCAGTTTTCTGTGCGGGGCGGTATTATTGATATCTTCCCTTTGACAGAAGAGTGCCCCGTTCGTCTTGAACTGTGGGGGGATGAGATCGAGTCCATCCGCGCATTTGATGCCTCGACACAGAGATCCATCGAACAGGTGGAGAAGATCGAGATCCTGCCGGCCACGGAATTCGTGCTGGAGCCGGACCGTATGCAGAGAGGCCTGAAACGGCTGGACGAGGAGCATGAGGCAGCGGCAAAGGCATTTAAGGAGAGCTTCCGGACCGAACAGTATGCAAGACTGAATAAAACCGTCCGTGCCATAAAGGAGGGACTGGAGAACTTTGCAGGGGCGTCGAATGTGGACAGTCTGGTGTCCTACTTCTACCCGGATGCCGTATCCTTCCTGGATTATCTTCCGGAGGATACCCGGATCTACGTGGATGAACCCGCGAAGGTGGCTGCAAAGGCGAAGGCCTACTATACTGAGTTTCAGATGGCCATGGAGTCCCGACTGGAGGGCGGCTACATCCTGCCGGGCCAGGCGGATGTGCTCTTCGGAAATGAAACCACCATGTGCCGCCTGGCAGAGAGTGCACACGTACTCTTTACTGAATTTTTGGAAACCTCGGAGGCGATCCGGAGTACGGAGCAGCTGGAATTCCCGGTTCAGGCCCTGATGCCCTACGGCGGACATATCGAGGAAATGGCTGCGGAGCTTGGAAAATACAGGGAGGATGGCTATCGCATCCTCATCATTTCCATGTCGAAAACAAAGGCGGGACGTATCACGGATGCGCTGCAGCAGCGGGATATCCCGGCCTACTTCTCGGTAAGCAGAACTCACGTACTTCAGCCCCGGGAGGTGATGGTCACCACAGGCCTTCTGGAGACCGGTTTCCTGCTTCCGGAGGCGAAGCTGGTGGTGCTCACGGAATCCGAGGTGCTTCGGAGAGACAAGACAAAGACCCGGAGACAGAAGCCAAAGTATTCCGGTCAGGCCATTTCGAATCTGGGAGAGCTTCATCCCGGAGATTATGTGGTACATGAACGCTATGGCATCGGTATCTACCGCGGGATCGAGCAGGTGGAAACCGACGGCCGTATGAAGGACTATATCAATATAGACTATGCCAATAACGGGAAGCTTTTTGTGCCCGTGGATCATCTCTCGGTGATCGGAAAGTATGCGGACAAGGATGCTGCAAAGCCGAAGCTGAACAAGCTGGGAGGACCCGAATGGGATAAGGTCAGAAGCAGAGTCCGGGCGCATGTGGACGATATGGCGGAGGAGTTGATCGCCCTGTATGCCGACCGGCAGAGCAGGCAGGGACACCTGTATCCTGCGGACACCATCTGGCAGAAGGAGTTCGAGGAGACATTTCCGTATGAGGAAACTGCAGACCAGATGCAGGCCATTATAGATACCAAGCGGGATATGGAGTCGCCCAAGATCATGGACCGGCTGATCTGCGGGGATGTGGGCTTCGGAAAGACCGAGGTGGCGATCCGGGCTGCATTTAAGGCGGTGCAGGATAACCGCCAGGTGGCATATCTGGTTCCCACCACGATCCTGGCGCAGCAACATTTTGATACCTTTGTCAGCCGGCTTTCGAAGTATCCGGTGAACATCCGGATGCTGTCCAGGTTCTGTACTCCGAAGGAGACGAAGGAGACCATTGAAGGCCTGAAGAACGGGCAGGTGGACATCGTCATCGGAACCCACCGCCTGCTGTCGAAGGATGTGGCCTTCCATCAGCTGGGGCTCCTTATCATTGACGAGGAGCAGCGGTTTGGCGTGCGTCATAAGGAGAAGATCAAGCAGCTGAAGAAAAATGTGGACGTGCTGACGCTGACGGCTACGCCCATTCCCAGAACCCTCCACATGAGTCTGGCAGGGATCCGGGATATGAGTCTGCTCCAGGAACCGCCGGTGGACCGCCGGCCTATCCAGACCTATGTCATGGAGTATGACCGTGAGCTGGTGAAGGAGGCCTGCCGCCGTGAGCTGGCAAGAAAGGGCCAGGTCTACTATGTATATAACCGGGTGGATGACATCGCCCGGATCGCATCGGAGCTGATGGAAATGATCCCCGATGCAAATATCGCCTTTGCCCACGGGAAGATGTCTTCCCGGGAGCTGGAGAGCCTCATGCGGGATTTTGTGGAGCATGAGATCGATATCCTTGTCACCACAACCATCATTGAAACGGGGCTGGATATCCCGAATGTAAATACCATCATCATTCATAATGCGGACCGCTTCGGTCTGGCCCAGCTGTATCAGCTCCGGGGCCGCGTGGGGCGCTCCGGCAGGAATGCCTATGCCTTCCTGATGTATCAGAAGGACCGGCTGCTGAAGGAACAGGCGGAGAAGCGCCTGTCTGCAATTCGGGAGTTTACAGAACTGGGCTCCGGTTATAAAATATCAATGAAGGATCTTGAGCTTCGCGGTGCCGGAAATGTACTGGGAAGCGATCAGCATGGCCACATGGAAGAGGTGGGCTATGATCTGTATGTGAAGATGCTTGCCGCGGCCATCCGGAAGAGAAAGGGAGAGGCCGAGGAGGAAGAGGACTTTGATACGGTGATCGAGATCCCGGTGGACGCATTTATCCCGGACGAGTATGTCCGGAGCGAATACCTGAAGCTGGAGCTGTATAAGCGCATTTACAGAGTCCGGACAAGTGAGGATGTGGATGCCATCACCATGGAGATGCAGGATCGATTCGGCGAGCTTCCGAAGCCGGTGCTCCGGCTGCTGCAGGTGGCAGAGATCAAGACGGAGGCCCGGAAATGCAGCATCGTCGAGGTGAAATACCGGGATGATGAGGTATTCTATCACATCAAGGACGGAACGGCGGTCCGGGTTGAGGAGATACCGAAGCTGCTGAAGAAGGTGAAGGGCATGCATCTGGTGACCGCAAAGCAGTCGGGCTTTGCTGTTCGGAGATCCAAGCTGATCCAGGAGAAGTTTCTTGAACAGATCCTGGAGGATATACGAACCATATATCAGATGGTGATCCGGCAGGATACGCAAGAGGATACGGGTAATGATAAGAAGTAGAAATACAAATAAAAATACAAATAAAAATAGAAGTAGAAGCAGCAGAAACAGCAGCAGATATGGGAGAAAGGGCGTTTTCCTTCTGGTGCTGGCCATGCTCCTCACACTGGGGCTCTCCGGCTGTGGCAAGGAAAGCGTTGACAGTACCGGGGCGGAAGCCAGATCCGAGTCCGCGGTGTTCCGATTCCAGGGGCAGGACGTCACTCTGGGTGAGGTTTACCTGTACGCACTTCCCGTGATCGAGGATTACGAGAAAAGCTACGGTAAGGATATCTGGAACATGACGGTAACCGTGGGAGATGACCAGAAGCAGGATATGAAGACGGTGACCCGCAAGGATGTGATCGAGAATATCGTGAAGGTGAAGGTGCTCGTCTCCAAGGCCGCGTCCTACAAAGTCAGCCTGACCGTGGAGGAGAAGCAGGACGCCGAGGATGAAACCGAGGCCTTCTGGAAGAATCTCACCGACCGGCAGATCGCCGAAATGGAGCTCACCAGGGATCTGGTCTATAAATGTATGACCGAAAATCGGCTTGCCGCAAAGGTTTATGATGCCATCATGGAGGAGGCCGGTATAGAGATCTCCGATGAAGAGGCGCGGGAGACTACATTTTACGATCTTTACTTCCCGACCTACAAGGAGACTGCCAACGGAACGGCGAAGCCCATGGGGGATGCGGAGAAGAGCGAGCAGTACGATAAGGCGGTGCAGGCCTACAACAGCCTGATCACGCCCATGGATGAAAATGTAACGCGGGATCCGGCAGCCCTGGCCACCTACTACGGCCTGACGAACGCCTCCTACTACACCATGACACCGGAGGAGGTTCGTGACACCTACGGGAAGGATATCGCGGATATGCTTTATACCCTGGAGGACGGTTCCTGCAGCCTGGTGACGGAAACGGAATACGGCTATCATATCTTTTATATGAAGGCGTTGACGGACCGGACGGCGACAGATAAAAAGAAGTCCAGGATCGAGCGGGAGCGGAGGAACAGCTACTTCAGCACCCGGTTCGCCGGATGGCTGAAGGATCTGGACGCAAACTACCACTACGAAGATTCCGTAGACTTCAGTGTGTATGACAGGATAAAGTTTTAGAACGCGGCAACAGCGTGACAACGGGGCCAGCGTGACAACGGGGACAGTCCCGCTTGTCACGTTTTCCCCGGAAAACGTGACAATGGGGACTGTCCCCGTTGTCACGCTTTTGTCACGCTGTTGTCACGCCTGCAGGTGCAGGATGTGGGATGCGAACTGGAAGTAGATCAGCAGCGACAGGGCATCTACGATGGTTGTGATGAAGGGGCTGGCCATTACGGCGGGGTCGAAGCCCACCTTCTTTGCCAGGATCGGAAGGGAGCAGCCCACGAATTTTGCAACGATGACGGTGCAGATCAGGGTGAGGCAGACCACCAGAGCGATGGTTACGGTCACGCCGTCGAAGCACACCAGCTTGATGAAGTTGGCAACGGCCAGGGTCGCACCGCAGAGCAGGGATACCAGAAACTCCTTGCCCTGGATCCGGAAGATATCACTGAATTCGATCTCCTCCAGAGACAGTCCACGGATAATGGAAACGGAAGCCTGTGAACCCGCATTTCCGCCGGTGTCCATCAGCATGGGGATATAGGCGGTGAGCACCACGTATGCCCCCAGAGCTTCCTCATAGTGTGCGATGATGGCTCCCGTAAATGTAGCGGAGATCATCAGAAGCAGAAGCCAGGGGATCCTCTTCTTAAAGGTTTCAAATGCGCTGGTCTTCATGTAGGGCTTATCCGTAGGGATAATAGCGGCCATACGCTCGATATCCTCGGTATTCTCTTCCTGCAGGACATCGATGACATCATCGAAGGTGATGATACCAACCAGACGATGTTCCTTGTCCACAACGGGAATGGAGAGGAAGTTATAACGGTCGAAGTCATGTGCGACCTTCTCCTGATCCTCCATGGTATTCACGTAGATCACATTTGTCTCCATGATATCACGGATCTCGGTTTCATAGGCCGAGAGCAGAAGATCCTTGATGGTGACTACGCCCAGAAGCTCGCGCTTCGCATTGGTTACGTAACAGGTATAGATGGTCTCCTTGTCCACACCGACCTTTCGGATCCGGTCGAAGGCCTCCTGAACCGTCATTTCTTCCTGCAGGCGCACATACTCGGTGGTCATGATGCTTCCGGCGGAATCCTCCGGATATTTCAGGAGCTCGTTGATCTCCCGGCGGGTTACAGGATCGGTGTTCATCAGGATCCTCTTTACCACATTTGCGGGCATCTCCTCGATCATATCGACGGTATCGTCCAGGAACAGGTTCGCGACAATGAAATTCAACTCCTTATCGGAGAAGGCGTGGATCAGGGTTTCCTGGGTTTCCGGCTCCAGGTAGGAAAAGGCGTCTGCCGCCAGCTCCTTCGGCAGGATCCGGAAGGCAATGGGAAGCTCCTCATCATCCAGTTCGCTGAGGATTTCCGCAAGGTCAACTTCGTTGCATTCGGACAGCAGTTCTCTGGCCTCGTGCAGGTGGCGGTCTTTCAGAAGCTGAGTCAGGTGTTCCATATCAAAATCATCGATATCGAAGCTGGTTGCTTTGATTTTTTTTGTGTCTTGAGTTTCCATGGAGCTGCACCTCCTGTTCTGTATTTTTTCGTATCTGGTCCCTAAAAAAAGGACACCGAAGTCTGTGTCGGTGTCCTTTCACTGGTTTCATATGGATTCTGTGATCGAAGGATCCGGTGATCCGGTCGATCCGTGGTTATTTTGTGCCCGTGGACCCGAAGCCTCCGGCTCCGCGCTCCGTATCGGACAACTCGCTGACCTCCTCAAAAACACCCATCACATAAGGGGTGATGACCAGCTGGGCGATGCGCTCGCCCGGTTCGATGGCTGCATCTGTCAGAGAATGATTATGCAAAGCCACCAGAACCTCACCACGATAATCCGAGTCTATTACACCGACTTTGTTTGCGGGGGCAAGCCCCTTCTTACTGGCTAAACCGCTGCGGGCGTATATAAGCCCGGCATATCCCTCAGGAAGCTCCATGGAAAGGCCTGTAGGGACCAAAATGGTTTCGCCGGAATGAATCACAAGTGCGCTGTCAATGCAGGCATAGAGGTCTGCACCGGCAGCGTTCATAGACCCGTAAGTCGGGATCGCGGCATTCGGTTTTATCTTTTTGATCTTAACGGGAAATGTTCTGACCATTTTCGTTCACCTTATTTATTATGGTTCCGTGTTCGGACCATAGATATTCTAACATAAGTTGTGTTCTTTTCAAAGTGTTTTTATTGCCCCGCCTCTTGCGCGGGGGAAATCCTACTGAGAAAGCGGTGTGTACTCATTCAGCGGATGAAGTACGATGCTTCCCTGCTTTCTGGTCTCACGCATATCGATGATCCGCTGATTTTCGGAGCCCCGGAATTTCAGCTTCAGATTCAGCTTCTTCTCCATGAAGGGACCGTCCACCAGAACGTCGATGTTGTCGAGGATCTGATCGGTATAGTCTGAAATGTACCGGCTTCCGCCGGGGATCAGGTTGATATCATAGGTATTCCCTGTATAAACCCAGATGTCCTTCTCCGGAAGTTCCTTACGGACCCGCAGGATCAAATCGCAGACGGAGGGCTGGTTCTGGGGCTCGAAGGGTTCGCCCCCCAGGACCGTGAGTCCACGGTAGTACGGAAGGCTCAGCTCCCGGATCAGGTAATCCTCGGTCTCCTTCGTCCAGAGATGTCCGTAATTAAAGTCCCATGTCTTGCTGTTAAAGCAGCCCGGACAGTGGATCGTGCACCCGCTGACAAAAACGCTGACGCGCATTCCTGGTCCGTTTCCTGAGTCTGCTTTATATATTTCCCCAATATGCATTGTATTACCCCTTTTTGAAATGAAATATGCCTCATGGTCAAAGACAACCACGAGACATATTCAGTATTCTATATTTTAGATTAAATGTCAAGTTTCGATGCAAAAACCGGTTTTAGGAATCACATCCGCAGGAGACAGGCTCTGCAACTGTGGCTTTGGCATACTCAACCTCCGGGAAGCTGCTCTTGGCTACGTGAAGGACTCTGGACTTGATCTCCTTGGTCTTTCCTACGTTCCAGAAATTCTCTCCCAGATATCCGCAGGTACGGCGTGTCACGGTCATTTTCGCATGATCCTTGTTGTGGCACTGCGGGCATTCCCACTCATTATTATCATTGACCTTGATCTCACCGTCGAAGCCACAGACATGACAATAATCCGATTTGGTGTTGAACTCCGCATACTGGATATTGTCGTAAATGAACCGAACCATCTCTGCCAGTGCATCCAGGTTGTTGGACATGTTCGGAACCTCAACATAGGAGATGCATCCGCCGGAGGAAATGGGCTGGAACTGTGCCTCAAACTTGAACTTGGTGAAGGCATCAATGTCCTCACGTACATCTACATGATAGGAGTTGGTGTAGTATCCCTTATCTGTAATATCCGGGATGGTTCCGAAGCGTGCCTTGTCGATCCTTGCAAAACGGTAGCAGAGAGACTCTGCCGGCGTTCCGTAGAGAGCAAAACCGATTCCCGTGTCAGCCTTCCACTGATCGCAGGCGCCGCGAAGACGGTTCATAACACGCATTGCAAAGTCAAAGCCCTTTTTCGAGGTCTGGCTTTCGCCGGTCATAAGCTTGGTCAGCTCATACAGGCCAATGTAGCCAAGTGAAATGGAGGAATAACCGCCCATCAGATATTTATCGATCTTCTCGCCCTTCTCGAGACGTGCGATGGCACCATACTGCCAATGGATGGGGGAAACATCGCTGGTCACGCCCATCAGCGCATTATGACGGCACATCAGTGCTTCGTAGCAGAGCTCCAGACGCTCGTCGAAGATCTTCCAGAATACGTCCTCATCGCCATGTGCGATGATACCCATCTGGGGCAGGTTCAGGGATACAACACCCTGATTGAAACGTCCCTCGAACTTGTAGTTGCCATCTGCATCCTTCCAGGGAGAGAGGAAGCTCCGGCAGCCCATGGGTGAGAATACATTTCCTTCATAATTCTCACGCATTTTCTTCGCGGAAATATAGTCCGGATACATGCGCTTTGCGGAACACTGTACTGCAAGCTCGGTGATATAGTCATACTTACCGCCGGAGAGATTGTTGCACTCGTCCAGCACATAAACCAGCTTCGGGAAGGCGGGTGTTACATAGACACCGACCTCATTCTTGATGCCCTCCAGACGCTGACGCAGAACCTCGACGATGATCCGCGCATTTTCCTCGATGTACTCATCGTTCGGATCCAGATGCAGGAACAGCGTAACAAACGGAGACTGTCCGTTGGTGGTCATCAGGGTATTGATCTGATACTGCATGGTCTGAACGCCGCTCTTCAGCTCATCATTCAGACGCTCCTGGATCATAGCTTCCAGTGTTTCATCGTCAACCTTTCCTGCGAAATTGTCCTCGAAGATCTTCTTATACTTTTCATAGCTCTTGCGGAGATACTTGCCCAGATGGATCATATCTACGGACTGACCGCCGTACTGGGAAGATGCAACGGAAGCGATGATCTGTGTGGTAACGGTGCAGGCTACCTGGAAGCTCTTGGGGCTTTCGATCAGTTTGCCGTTCATTACCGTGCCGTTATCCAGCATGTCGCCGATGTTGATCAGGCAGCAGTTGAAGATTGGCTGCAGGAAATAGTCGGCATCATGGAAATGTAACACGCCTTCGTCATGTGCCTTGGAGATCTTCTCCGGCAGAAGCACACGACGGGTCAGGTCCTTGGATACCTCACCTGCGATCAGATCACGCTGTGTAGATGCAACGGTTGCGTTCTTGTTGGAGTTCTCCTCCATAACGTCCTTGTTGCTGTTCTTGATCAGACTGAGGATAGAATCGTCGGTTGTGTTCGCTTTACGAACCAATTCACGGGTATAACGATAAATGATATAGGTCTTGGCCAGGATATACTTGCCATCCTCCATCAGCTCCTGCTCGATGATATCCTGGATATCCTCAACGAGGATCCTTTTCCGCTTTTTAGACTCGATGCCCTTTACGATCTCTTCGATCTTTGCGTCGCATACCTTGTCTTCCGGCTCAACCTCAGCATTTGCCTTTTGAATTGCTACAACGATCTTGCTTCGGTCAAAGTCCACAATATGACCGTCTCTTTTTACTACCTTCATCCCAAATCTCCTCTACCAAAATGTAATACTGTTCAAATAATACTGTTCAAATAATACTGTTCAAAATGCTTCCCAAATTCAACCCAAATACATCGTGAATGAGTTACAAAACACATGAAATCAGTTGTTTACAGGCGATTCCAACTTCGAACCGCCTGCAAGAATTGATTATAGCACTGACGCTATGCTTTGTAAAGACCCTAAATACTAAATCTTGCCTTAAATATTATGTAAAGCACTATATATGGTGGTATGGATCTGAAGGGATAGAAACGGCAGAAATGCCAGGAAATGCGCGGATTTACGCAGATTTCCGTCTAAAAAGATGGAATTTCAATGAAGAATCCGATTTTTCTCTTTCCATTTTTCCCTGATTATGTTATAACTTTTTATGTTATTTTTCAACTACTAGGAAAGCAGGTATTAGATATGAAGGGAAAGAAATTCCGCCTTCTGCTGGCGGGCTGTCTGGGACTGACACTTCTGGCAGGCTGCGGCAAAGGTTCAAGCAATCCGGCGGAAGCGATGAAGGAGCGGTACGCACAGTACGTGGATCTTGGAGATTATAAGAAGATCCAGTATAAACCCACAGAGACAAAGATCACAACGGATGATGTGGATTCGGCAGTGAATGAGCTGGTCAACGAAAACGCCAAGAAGGTGGAGAAGAAGACCGGTGTGGCTGTCAAGGGTGATACCGTCAATATAGATTATGTAGGAACTGTAGACGGAGTGGAGTTCGAGGGAGGCAACACCAAGGGTGCAGGTACCCAGATCACTCTTGGCTCCAGCGGATATGTCGACAATTTTGATGAGCAGATCGAAGGCCACAGCCCTGGCGATACATTTGATGTAAATGTTACCTTCCCCGAGGACTACAGAACGGAAGAGCTGAAAGGAAAGGCTGCAGTCTTTAAGACAACCCTGAACGCCATCATCACAACGGAGTATCCGGAGCTTACGGACGCGCTTGTGTCTGAGAAGACCGAGTACAAGACCGTAGCGGAATACAGAGCTGCGAAGGAAGCAGAGCTGGTAAAGAAGCAGGCGGAAAAGGACGTTGAGACCGACAAGGAAAATATGATGGAGCAGTTGATGAAGACCTCCGCTGTAAAGCAGTATCCCCAGAAGGAGCTGGAGGAGCGGACAAAGGAGCTCATTGAACGTGTGAAGTCGGCTGCAGAGTCCTACCAGATGTCACTGGATCAGTACCTGATGGCCTTCGGCTTTGATGCTGACGGCTTCCAGGAGGAGATCCGTACATCGGTTGAGAAGTATATCCAGAGAAAGATGATCGTATGCGCCATCGCCGAAAAGGAAGACATCAATGTAGATAAGAAGGAAGCGGACGCAAAGATCAACGAGCTGATGAAGTCCTACAATGTATCCGATGTGAGCACGCTGAATGCACAGACCGGATATTCAGAAGAGGATTACTACTATATAGTATTAGAGGAAAAGGTCATCGACTTTATCTATGAGGATGCGGTTCCGAAGACCAAGGAAACCTCTACGGAAACTGCAACCGAGGCAGGCACGCAGACAGGAACGACTGCAGCAACCGAGGCAGGCACACAGGCAGCTACTCAGGCGGCTACAACAGCAGCCACAGAAGCTGCAACCCAGGCTGCTACAACTGCTGCTACAACCGCTGCTACAGAAGCAAAAACAGAGAAAGCAGAGTAGTGAGCAGAGTAGTGATCCGAGTAGTGATCCCAGGATGAAAAAAACAGAGATAAAACATTTCAGATTCTTGCTTGACAACTTCCATCTGAAATGTTATTATCTCTAAGTGGCATTTTTAATAATGTCTATACGCAGTTGTGGCGGAATTGGCATACGCGCATGATTCAGGTTCGGGTTCAAGTCCCGTCAACTGCACAATCCATTGTGCGTTCCGGTCTTCCGGGACGCACAAATTATCATCAAGCAAATAAGAAACAAAAAGAAACAAATAGAAAGGAAACGGGTATGGCTGAAGAGAAGAAAAATATTCTTACGTACGATGGTTTAAAGAAGCTGGAAGATGAACTTCAGAACCTTAAGGTGTTCCGTCGTAGAGAAGTTGCTCAGAAGATCAAAGAAGCCAGAGAGCAAGGCGACTTGTCAGAGAACGCTGAGTACGATGCAGCCAGAGACGAGCAGCGCGAGATCGAGAATCGTATCGCCGAGATCGAGAAGATCCTGAAGAACGCTGTCGTTGCCGAGGAGGATTCTCAGAATACTGAGACCGTAAACTTTGGTTGTACCGTTACCTTTGAAGATATGGATAGCCATCAGTCCTATACATACAAGCTGGTTGGTTCCACAGAGTCCGATATCCTGAACGGCCGTATCTCCAACGAGTCTCCCGTAGGCTCCAAGCTGATCGGTTCCAAGGTTGGACAGGTGATCACAGTAGATACTCCGAACGGAACAATGAACTACAAGGTCACAGACTTCAAGCGGTAAGCTGATCTGGAAGGATCAAAAAAGATCAAAAAAGACAAGTCAATTGCAAAACGGAAAGTTCATAGGGGTGCCTGAGGCATCCCTTTGTTTTTTGTAAAATACGGCAGATGCCGTTCAGAATAAGAAGGAGGATTGTCCATATGGCAGAGGGACAGAACAAGGGTAATCAGAATCAAAATCAGAATCAGGGAAAGGGACAGCAGCAGGATCTGAATCAGCTGCTGAAGGTCCGCCGCGAGAAGCTGGCAGAGCTGCAGGAGGCAGGACAGGATCCTTTCGTTATTACAAAATATGATGTGACATGCCACACGGCAGAAGCGAAGGAAGCCTTTGAGGCAAAGTGGCCGAAGCCGGCAGAGGGCGAAGAGGCTCCGGAGATCCCGGAGGAGGAGCGGATGGAGGTATCCATCGCCGGCCGTCTGATGTCCAAGCGTGTCATGGGTAAAGCGTCCTTCGGAAATGTACAGGATCTTAAGGGCAACATCCAGCTCTATGTTACAAGAGATGATCTGGGTGAGGATGAGTATAAGGCCTTCAAGCGTATGGATATCGGTGATATCGTGGGCGTGAAGGGTTATGTGTTCCGTACAAAGACAGGAGAGATCTCCGTTCATGCAAAGCAGGTGACTCTGCTGACCAAGAGTCTGCAGATCCTTCCGGAGAAGTTCCACGGACTTACCAATACGGATATCCGTTATCGTCAGAGATATGTGGATCTGATCATGAACCCGGAGGTAAAGGATACCTTCATCAAGCGTTCCAAGATCATTTCTTCCATTCGGCGGTTCCTGGATGATCAGGGCTTCATGGAGGTTGAGACACCCATGCTGGTTTCCAACCCGGGTGGAGCAGCTGCACGTCCCTTTGAGACACATTTCAATGCACTGGATGAGGATCTGAAGCTCCGCATCTCTCTGGAGCTTTATCTGAAGCGTCTCATCGTCGGCGGTATGGAGCGCGTTTACGAGATCGGCCGTGTATTCCGGAACGAGGGTGTGGATACCCGCCACAACCCGGAATTCACTCTGATGGAGCTGTATCAGGCATATACCGACTATCACGGCATGATGGATCTGACCGAGGCTATGTATCGTCATGTGGCAGAGGAGGTTCTGGGAACCACGAAGATCACCTACCAGGGCGTGGAGATGGATCTGGGCAAGCCCTTCGAGCGCATCACCATGGTGGATGCAGTGAAGAAGTACTCCGGCGTGGACTGGAATACGGTTGCCGACACCGAGGCTGCCAAGGCCCTGGCAAAGGAGCATCATATCGAGTTTGAAGACTTCCATAAGAAGGGTGATATCCTGAATCTCTTCTTTGAGACCTATGTAGAAGAGCATCTGATCCAGCCTACATTTATCATGGATCACCCCATCGAGATCTCACCGCTGACCAAGAAGAAGCCGGAGGATCCGGACTACGTAGAGCGGTTTGAGTTCTTCATGAACGGCTGGGAGATGGCGAATGCATACTCCGAGCTGAACGACCCCATCGACCAGCGGGAGCGTTTCGCAGCGCAGGATGCACTGGCAGACGCCGGAGATGATGAGGCACAGCACACGGATGAGGACTTCCTGAACGCGCTGGAGGTAGGTATGCCTCCTACCGGCGGTATCGGATATGGAATCGACCGTCTCGTGATGATCATGACCGACAGCCCGGCCATTAGAGACGTGCTGCTGTTCCCGACGCTTAAGTCGCTCGACAAGTAGAACCCAATAACTGCGGGACTTCCGAGACTTAGATGGGGACGAGGTACTACACTTAGTACTACAAAATGGCATTACAACGATTACCATAATGCACGAAAACTGTGGTATTTTCAAAGTTTAATACGAGGAACTTGGCAAACCAAGGGCACTTTCTAAAAACATTGATTTTTAGAAAGTGCCCTTTTTTTCGTTCATGGTCGTAACCCGTCAACCCAATTTTGAGGGCAGATCAACATCTGCCGGAACAGGAGGAATTATGCTGAAGATCAGAATGCAGGGAACCGCGCAGGATATCAAGTGGTTCACTAAAATGTTGAAGAGAGACAGCCGTTTCATTACAGAGAAACAAGTGGAGGCGGGGCTTTAACCATATTAGGCAAGAAGTCCCCCACCTCTAAGGTGGTGGGATGAATTGTCAATTAGTGCTTGAAAATCGAACACTTGTTTGGTATAATGAATGTATGAATAAAGCACTCAAATACAGATTATACCCAACAAAATCACAGATGCAGATGTTTGCCCAGACCTTTGGCTGTTGCCGTAAGGTCTGGAATCTTATGCTGTCCGATAAGATTGAATCCTATAAGACTACCGGTAAGTTTGTTTCTGTAACTCCAGCCCAATATAAGTCTGATTAT
>CADAXW010000004.1 GCA_902792005.1 uncultured Lachnospiraceae bacterium | reverse complement strand
AAAATGCGAGATATAAAACGCGAATTGCTCCCGCCCCAGGTATCTCTTGAGTATCTGCTCGGAGACGATGAATATATGACATTATCAGACCACTTAAATGATGCTCTTACGGAGTGCGCTTTAGAGACAAGTCTTCTGAACCCTTCCGTAATTAACCTGTTACGCCTGTCAGGGTACACAGTAAAGACCTATTATGAAGACGGTATCACCGGCTCAGTTTTTGAAATACTCAAAGAGCTTAAGAATTATTGTTCTATCTCAAAAGATGGGAAAACAAAGATTCTTGATATCGGACAGTTCAATAAACTCGCCAACCTTGTCTGTGATTACACCGATTTCATTGTTCAAACGACACTATAAACACGTCTCACCCCTTATAAATAAAGGGGTTTCGGTATCTGAGATAGTATCTATAAAAGTATCTACTTAGGAATGATTTACAACAGATTTCTTGATTATTTGACAGAACATGACAGAACAGATGAATGTTCAACAAGTCCTTGTAGAATAAGGGTTCAGGCATGAAAAAAGGACTGTCACAGAACGTGACAATCCTTGTCAGTTTTATATGCGGGAGATGGGACTTGAACCCACACGACGTTTCCATCACTAGATCCTTAGTCTAGCCTGTCTGCCAATTCCAGCACTCCCGCTTTTGCTTGACGCAAATGATATCCTACCACATCAGATACCCTTATGTCAATTATTTTTTTTCGGGTTCCCCACTTTCGCAGGGAACCCGTTTAAAACAGATTCGTTCGCTTAATTCCCTGAATTAAGCAAGAGCCTTCTTAGCTGCCTCTGCAAGTGCTGCAAAGCCCTCTGCATCACTTACAGCAAGCTCAGCAAGCATCTTACGGTTCATATCGATCCCTGCTGTCTTAAGACCATGCATCAGCTGGCTGTAGGAAATGTCATTCATACGAGCTGCTGCATTGATACGAGCGATCCACAGCTTGCGGAAATCTCTCTTCTTCTCACGACGTCCTGCGAATGCAGTAGCCTCTGCACGCATTACGGACTGCTTAGCTACACGATACTGCTTGGAACGTGCTCCTACGTATCCCTTTGCAGCCTTTAATGTCTTGTTATGTCTCTTCTTGGCATTAGCGCCACCTTTAATTCTTGCCATTTTCTTATCCTCCTAATTATACTGCCTGATTAGATGTACGGCAGGATCTTCTTCATAACCTTGCTGTTTGTCTTGTCCATCATGGTAGCCTTGCGAAGATTTCTCTTACGCTTTGTGCTCTTCTTAGTAAGGATATGGCTCTTATAAGCTTTATTTCTCTTAAGTTTTCCAGTTCCTGTCTTTGTAAAGCGCTTCGCAGCTGCCCTCTTTGTCTTTAACTTCGGCATTTGTTTT
This sequence comes from uncultured Lachnospiraceae bacterium, assembly GCA_902792005.1. Taxonomy (GTDB): domain Bacteria; phylum Bacillota; class Clostridia; order Lachnospirales; family Lachnospiraceae; genus Eubacterium_Q. Next base: position 62,425 of record CADAXW010000004.1, on the reverse strand, counting down.
ATCCTCCTTCTTGATCCGCATTTTCAGGCTTCAGAAAATGCTGTTCACTATATCATTACGCACCTCACCTCGTGAGCCGGGTGAACATGCTCGTAACGCAAATTTATTATTTCTTTTCAGCAAGGAACATGGTCATGCTTCTTCCTTCGAACTTCGGCTGCTTATCCACTACGGAAACATCCGACAGCTTCTCAGCAAACTCTTCCAGGATTCTCTTGCTCTGATTCACATAAGCCAGCTCACGTCCACGGAAGCGCAGTGTTACCTTAACACGGTTGCCCTTCTCAAGGAACTTTCTTGCCATACCAACCTTCGTGTTCAGATCGTTCTCCTCAATATTCGGAGAGAGGCGAACCTCCTTGATCTCCACGATCCTCTGCTTCTTCTTGGCATCCTTTTCCTTGCGTGCCATCTCATAGCGGAACTTACCGTAATCGATGATCTTGCATACCGGCGGCTTCGCATTGGGAGAAACCCGCACCAGATCAAGGCCTGCTTCCTCTGCAAGCTGCATAGCATCCTTCACGCTCATAACGCCCAGCTGACCGCCCTCGGCGCCGATCACGCGAACCTCTTTATCTCTGATTTGTTCGTTAATTAAATAATCTATGGCTGTACCCTCCATACAATAAAAAACAGTGGATCCAAAAGAGTTCCACTGCATCGCAACATACATCGCAAACAGACCTAAAGTCTGCTGCAACTGTACTTACAATATCAAACCCGACCGCGCATTTGCAATCCAAGGTGAGAGTGGATAACTCTTCTTTTTTTACACAATTGGTAGGTTAACACATAGCTCTCCCTATGTCAAGAGGAAAATGTACCGAGCACCGTCATATCCTCGGCCTCATACCGTATCTCCGCCAGTGCCTTCATCACATTTCTGTCCGTCAGCTTTCCTTCAAAGCCTACATAGAAGCTGTACTCCCATTTCTTCTTCAGCGACGGGCGGGATTCGATCCTGGTCATGTTGATGGAATTCTTGTTGATGATACCCATGATCTGATAAAGGGATCCGACACGGTGGGGTGCTGTAAAACAGATAAGCACGGAATCCGAGGCCGTAAGCACTTCCTTCTCTCTGGAAATGATCACAAAACGGGTTGCGTTGTCCCGTGTGAAGTTGATGCGGCGTGCCAACACCTTCAAGTTGTACAGTTCTGCTGCCCGCTCACTGGCGATGGCCGCCCTGGTCACATCATGGCTCTCCATGACCTTCTTTGCAGCCACAGCCGTATTGCTGGTGCCTTCGGTACTGAACTGATGATTTTCGATGAACTCCTTGCACTGCATCAGTCCCTGATTATGGGAATATACCTTTTTGATATCAGACAGCATGGCGTTCGGCAGCCCAAGCAGTGCATGCTCAATATCCAGCACCACTTCATCCACAATGGTAACTCCGGTGGAACGGATCACATCATAATTGCCGCTGACAAAGCCGGCGGAACTGTTCTCCACGGGAAGCACACCAAAATCTGCCTCCCCGTTTGCAACGGCGGAAGCCACCTCATCAAAGGTCTTTACATGCTTCAGGTCCGCATCCTCACCAAAGTATTTGATGGCAGCAGTCTCTGCATAAGCGCCGGGAACGCCGGCATAGCAGATCACCTTTCCTTCCTTTTCCAGTTCCTCTTCAAAACGATACTCGGAGCTGTCGAAGGGCGGGGCATCGGGATCCTTTGCCTTCAGCTCCTCGAGAAGCTGATGGATGGTACGATTCAGCAGAGGATGAACCACATAGGGCGCGATCTCAGCCAGAGGCTCCAGCACAAAGGTGCGGCGCTCCATTTCCACATGAGGAATACACAGATCCTCCTCCCGGATCACCGCATCATCATAAAGCAGGATGTCCAGATCCAGCGTTCTGGGCCCCCAGTGCACGATGCGCTTCCTTCCTGCTTCCTGTTCAATGTCATGAAGTACAGACAGCAGCTCCTTCGGAGAGTAAAGGGTTTCCAGCTCAACTGCGCCATTCAGGAAGTCCGGTTGCTCCACCGGGCCGTAGGGCTCGGTTTCTATGTAGGAAGATTTGCGGACCACGCGGATATAGGGATCCTTCCCCAGCTGCTCCACGGCCTGATCCAGATAGTTCTTCCGGTCGCCGAGGTTCGATCCGATTCCCAGATATACGGTATGACGTCCCCGTTCGATGGTAACAGATACGGTCTCAAAGGAAAGACCTATGGGTGCATCCGGCTTGTCTACGCGCACGCGAACCGACCGAACCTTCTTGTAAGTAAGAAGCACCTCGGAAGCCACCGCCTCTGCCACGGCTTCGATCAGATTCATCTTTTCTTCCGTCACCACCTCTTCGATGGTATGTGCCACCTCATCATAGCTTACGGTTTCCAGAAGATCATCGGACATGGATGATGCTCTCAGATCCAGAAAAAGCTCTGCGGACACATAGAAAAACTGTCCCTCCTCCTTCTCCTGGTCGAATACACCGTGATATGCATATAATTTCAGATTCTTGATTTCTATCTTATCCATTCCGATTCCTCCCCTGAATAACTTCCTCAGGTTCTCCGACTAAGACCCGGGATCTTAGCAGAGTATGGTTTTATTCTTTCTTTCCTCCGGCCAGTAGCATTCCTCTCTGGCATCACACACAAAGCAGTTTCTGGACAGCTTGTCCGCTCTGTACAGCACGCTCTCCAGCGAATCTCTTCGGTCATCCGGATCCTTATGCGCCCGGATGGCACTACAAATCATTTCCGTCTCCTCTTCGTCATATCCTGCGCGTCTGAGGATCTCCTTCGCATAGACAGCACCCGCCTCATGATGGGACATTTCCTTTTCCTCCGGCGTATAACGTCCCACATCATGCAGCAGGGCCGCACCGTAGATCACATCCTTCCGGAACGGAAGCTTTTCTTCCATGGTCAGGATATATGCGATCCGCGCCACCGACACCGCATGCCCGAAACCATGCCGGCAGAAGATCCGGTCAAGCTCAGACTCATAGATCTTCTTGATCTGCGTCTTATAGAATGGGTCCTCCAGGATCCGCTCCACCCGGAACATTTCCAGACTGCTTCGCTTTTCCAGAAGCTCTCCCAGGAAGGTAAGGGAACCGCAGGCCACGATGTGGTCTCCCGCCTCCGCATTTCGAAGCGCCATGCAGGCTGCCGAAGAAGCATCGTCCATCACTTCCACCTCTACAGCCTCTTTCATTCCGGAATCCACTCCATGATCCACTCCAGAGTCCGCGCAGCCTGCCGCACAGTACTGACGGATCCTTTCTGCCAGGGCATCTCCCGCCAGTGCCCTGGGGCTGTCCGGTGTAAAGGTATACACCCGCTTCGCCAGAGGCATCAGCTGCTCCAGCATGGCGTCCACCTCTTTATCTGCAAGGACGCCGAGGATGAATATGATCTTGTCCGATTTATAGAATTTGACAAGACTCTCTGCCAGACGTCTCCATGCGTCCCGGTTATGAGCCCCGTCCACGATCATCTGTGGCTTTGTATCAAATACAGTGAACCTTCCCTGCCAGTTTGTCTCTGCCAGGCCGGTACGGATCTGCTCCGCAGTCACCTCCGGAAGGCCGAATTCTCTCGCTCTCCGGTTATACATTTCCAGTGCCGTAATGGCAGTGATGGCATTTTCCACCGCAACCCATCCCGGCATGTTGATATGGTACTTCTCGCCAAAGTAGGTAAAGTCCGTTCCGCGGATGGTCTGGGACAGGATCCGAAGTGCGGACCGGTCCGCTTCCTTCCACTGAAACACCTGATGCTCCATGATCGCACGAAGCACCGGATCCAGAGGTGCGGATACCAGTACATCTCCCGGCTGGACGATCCCCAGCTTTTCCATAAGGATCTTTTCTCTGGTATCTCCCAGATACTGCATGTGATCCAGACTGACGGATGCCAGGATATTCACCACCTTGGATGGGATCACATTTGTGGCATCCAGTCGGCCGCCCATACCACACTCGATCAGCATCACATCACAGTTCTTTTTCTGAAACAGCAGGAATGCAACAGCTGTCTCCAGTTCAAATGCGGTAGGACTCTGGGGCATGGTTTCCGCAGCCGCGCGGACCTCATCCATGCACTCCGCCAGGTCTTCCTTTGTCACCATCTGCCCGTTGATCTGCCACTTCTCAAGATAGTCCGTCACGGCAGGAGACAGATACCGTCCTACAGAAAGTCCCGCTGCCAGAAGGCTATGCTCTACAAATGCCATGACAGAGCCCTTGCCGTTGGTCCCTGCGATATGCAGTGCAGGGATCTTCCGTTCCGGATGATCCAGTTTTTCAAGGAGTGCCAAAATCAGTTCCAGCCCCGGAACGATTCCGAGGCTGTTTTTACTCTCTATGTAGTCTATTGCTTCTGTATAGTTCATAGTATCCCCTGTGCTTTACTCTTCGTCCTGCCCTTCGTCTTCCCCTTCACTCTCCGACTCGGCAGCGCGTCTTTCCTGCTCCTTCCGACGCTCTTCCTTCTCCTTTTCCTGCTTCTCCAGGCGGGCCTTCTCTACCTTCAGATTCTCCTCCTGCTCCTTCACCGTCTTTCTGTGATGGACCGGAGCCGTCGTCTCATCAATCGGCAGGAATACATAGCCCTCGGCACGAAGCTCATCGATCAGCGACGGAAGCGCCTCAATGGTCTCCGGACAGGCTTCAAAATCATGCATCAGGACAACCGTAGCTTCTTCATTGTTATAAACGTAACGCAGTACATTTTCCTTCAACTGATCTGCGGTATATCCGGAACCGGAGGAATCTCCGTTGGAGGCATTCCAGTCGAAATAGGTGTAACCCTCCTCCTCCAGATATTCGATGCAGTCATCCACAGGCACATCGGAAACGCGATTGCTGCTTCCGCCCGGGAACCGGTAATACTTCACATCCTGTCCCGTCATCTCGTACAGAAGATCATGCACTGTCTGAACATCTTCCTTGAAGCTTTCGAGATCGGCATAGATCTCACTGTAAACATGGCTTGCGGAATGGATCCCAAGGGTGTGTCCCTCTGCCGCCATCCGACGGATCACCTGCTGGTTGGCACGATCACTCAGCACCATGAAAAATGTAGCCTTGACGTTTTTCTCCTTCAGCACATCCAGCAGCTTTCCTGTGTTGGGTGATGGACCATCATCAAAGGTCAGATATATCTTCTTTCCTTCCTCAACCTGAGAAGGATCTATCTCCGTTGGCTGCTCCGTTTCGGCCTCTGTGGCCTCTTCCGTGCCGTCCTCTGCAGCTTCCTTCCCGTTCTTCTTTCCTGCATCTGCCGGCTGCTGGAGCACCGTTATGGTTCCCGCCTTCTGTTCCTTCTCCAGCAGTGCGCGTGCCTCCCGGTCAAGGGCCTTCAGCTGTTCTGTCGACTGATCCGCTGAGACATCTCTCTGCATCTGCTGTTTTTTGGAGAGTACATCCTGACGAAGCTGCTCCATATCCTTCTTCATGCTGCTCATCTGGAAAAACAGGATCAGACACAGGATGAGAGGGATCAGAAACAGGATCACAAGGCCTATGAGGATCGCCTTCTTCATGCGGTTCACATTGCTGCGGTTGTAGGTCTCTTCCTCAGCCTCTTCGTCCTCGTCCCAGTTCTCCTCTGAGCTGCGGGGTGCATAGAATGAATGCTCCTTCATCACATCCTGCATGGGAGAGGTTTCGGTCTGCTCAGCGTAGGTGTTCTCCGGATCAAGATTCACATACTCACCGGTTTCCGCATCCACATAACCGGACTGTGGCAGCCAGTCTGCCGCAGCTGACGTCACTTCCGCAGCCGTTTCCGCCGCATCTGCAGACCCGGCCTTTTCCACCGCTTCTGCTGCCTCAGCCGTCTCTTCAGCCACTTCCGCTTCTGCAGCAGTCGTCTCAGCCACCTCTGCAGTCTCTGCGGTCTCAGCCGCCTCTACAGCCTCAGCCGCTTCCGCCTCCACAGCCTCAACAGCTTCTGCAGCCTCAGCCGTCGCGGGCTTCTTTCCAGCAGAATTGGAATTAGAATTGGAATTCGCACGATTCTGGCTATTCGGTTTTCTTCTCTTCTTACTCAAATTCTTATCTCCATTGGTTCGAACGCAACATTTTGCGGTCACACTTCCCTTAACCACTATGGTTCGAATAACGCGAAAGAGCGCCCGTACCCCGGACGCTACCTTCTCTTCGTTGATAATTATAGTGTTTTACGGGATATCATGTCAACCCTTCTTCATGGAGAAATAAGGGGTGATTTTCCCAATCATTTCGTCATATTGCTGATACATTTTCTGGACACTGTTTTCCAGCAGATAATAGTGCATGCAATAAGGGACCAGCAGCACAAACAGCATGAGGATCAGCGGCAGAAGCATGATGGCCGAGCTGATGACATATGCCAGGATGGAAATGACGGTACAGACCGCCACCAGAACAAATACGATCAAATGTACCAGCCGCTCGTGCGAAAAGAACTGGATCTGATCCAGGTGCAGCTTTACCTGCCTTTCCCAGTCCTGTTCCTCGTCGCTCTGCAGCATCCGGTCGATATAATCCAGATATGCAAGAATTCTTTTCTTCATGTGCCACACCCCCTTATCTATGACTCATAATACTTCTTCCTTACGATCAGTCCCAGATCCGGCTTGTCCGTTATGACGCCGTCCACTCCGCGACGGATCAGTTTCCGGATCAGTCCCTCCGTATTCACCGTCCACACATACACAGGATATCCCTTTCGATGAAGTCTCCAGACAAAGCATCTGGAAGAAAATACCCAGAAGGGTGCCACGAAATCGCACTTGGCCTGCCGAAGTCTCCGGACCGGAAAGACCTCCTTCATACGGCCGATAAAACCCGGATGATCCTTCCCCAGGAGAAGCCCGGTGGTGATCTTCGGATCGATCTTCTTCACGCGATAGACCACCGGATCGAAGAAGGACTTCACGGAGTACTGCTCATAGGTGCAATATTTGTGAAGGATATGGACCAGCTCCTTTTCATAGCCGGAGTCCTTCACCTCGATATCCATGAATATCTTTCCGGCACAGAACTTAACCACCTCTTCAAATGTGGGGATCTGGTATCCGTCCTCTGCCGCTGCCCGGTTCAGCTCCGCAAATGTCTGATATGATATGGGCATATCGTGAAATGTACTGTCATGTATGACCACCAGCTTTCGGTCACTGGTGATGCGGACGTCAAACTCCACCATGTCCGCAGCCAGCTCCACCGCCAGCCGGAAGGACTCCATGGTATTCTCGTGTTCCGCAAGATAAGACGCACCTCTGTGCGCGATGATTTTTGTGATCATAATAACCAAACCTTTTACTCTTTTACTCTTCGGCCCATAACAGGGCATAAGGGATTGTACCATAATAATCAGGCGGTTTCAATCTCATATCATTTTGCATTTCCACCTCTGCTCTGATATAATCGTATTTGTAACCCAAGGCGAACCAAGAAAGGTGGAATCATGTCCGACCCGAAAGATCCGAATAACAATTCAAATAACTCGAATAACAACTCGAATAACGACGAGTACGAACGTTACTGTTATATGTGCCGCAGACCGGAAAGCGAGACCGGAAAACTGGTCAGCTTCGTCAACGGCGTTTTCATCTGTCCGGACTGTCTGAACAAGGCCTTTGAGTCTATCTCACACAGCCCCATCCGTTTCTTCGACATGTCAAATATGCCGGGCTTTGATAATCTGAATGAATTCATGCCCAATGACGACATCCCGGATTCTCAGAAGGTAAAGAAACGGAAACCGAAGCCGGAGAAGGCTTCCGACAAGGAGAAGGAAGCACCGAAGGAGCTGACGCTGAAGGATATCCCGGCGCCCCATCAGATCAAGGCACAGCTGGATAAGCATGTAGTGGGCCAGGAGTATGCGAAGAAGCTGATCTCCGTTGCTGTTTATAATCACTACAAGCGTGTCCTCACCGAGCCTACGGACGACGGCATCGAGATTGAGAAATCAAACATCCTGATGATCGGTCCCACCGGTTCCGGTAAGACCTATACCGTAAAAATGATCGCGAAGATGCTGGACGTTCCCCTCGCCATCACAGATGCCACCTCTCTCACCGAGGCCGGTTACATTGGCGATGATGTGGAGAGTGTTCTCTCCAAGCTTCTTGCAGCCGCAGGAAATGATGTGGAAAGAGCCGAGAAGGGAATCGTCTTCATCGATGAGATTGATAAGATCGCAAAAAAGCAGGAAACCCGCTCCCGAGACGTCAGCGGTGAAGCGGTTCAGCAGGGACTGCTGAAGCTGCTGGAGGGATCCGTTGTGGAGGTTCCTGTGGGCTCCGGAAGCAAGAACGCCATGACACCGGTGGCAAGAATGGATACCACAAATATCCTCTTCATCTGCGGCGGCGCATTTCCGGACCTGGAGAAGATCGTCACTGCAAGACTGACGGCCCAGTCCTCCATCGGCTTTGGCGCGGAGCTGCGGGACACCTACACAAATGATCCGAAGCTTCTCACCCACGTCACCACAGAGGACCTTCGTGAGTTCGGAATGATCCCGGAGTTCCTCGGTCGTCTTCCGGTACTCTGCCCGCTGGATCAGCTGGATCAGGAAATGTATGTGAAGATCCTTCGTGAGCCTCAGAACGCCATCATCAAGCAATATCAGAAGCTGCTTCTCATGGATGAGGTGGATCTTAGGTTTGATGAGTCCGCCTTCGAAGCCATCGCAGAGGAAGCTGCAAAAAGAAAAACCGGCGCACGTGCGCTCCGGTCTATCATCGAAGAGTTTATGCTGGATATCATGTATCAGATCCCGAAGGACAAGTCCATCGGAAGAGTTACCATCACCGGTGACTACGTACGGAAAAAGGGATCACCCAAGATCGAGCTTCGGGGAGTGACCGCTCCCGAGGAGTAAGCGTGACAAAGGGGACAGTCCCGCTTGTCACGTTTTCCCAGGAAAACGTGACAATGGGGACTGTCCCCTTTGTCACACTCTATATTAGCTTACAGATTGAAGCATCCCTCTGCGCCATCTGCTGTGAAGTAAACAATGTTGTTCTCCGGCTGATAGTAGATGTTGAGGAACTTGATGTTCTTCTTGCCGGATACTTCCTTTGCCTTTACGATCAGGTCATCAACCTTCTGGCTTCCACCCTGATACTCAACAAAGAGCTCAACCTGAGGAGCTGCTTCCTTCTTTGCGGGAGCTGCCTTCTTAGCCGGAGCTGCCTTCTTTGCAGGAGCTGCCTTCTTAGCCGGTGCTGCTTCCTTCTTTGCTGCAGTTTCCTTCTTAGCAGGAGCTGCCTTCTTTGCAGGTGCTGCTTCCTTCTTTGCAGGTGCTGCTTCCTTCTTAGCCGGTGCTGCTTCCTTCTTGGCTGCAGTTTCCTTCTTAGCCGGTGCTGCCTTCTTTGCAGGTGCCTTCTTAGCAGGAGCCTTTGCAGGAGCCTTTGCCTCAGCCTTTGCCTCAGCCTTAACTTCTTCCTTTACTGCCTCAGCCTTAACCTCAGCCTTTGCTTCTTCCTTCTTAACTGCTGCTAACTTCTCTGCAAGATCCTTCACCTTTGTCTTCTTCACTGTCATTTTCTTTTCCCTCCGTGAGATAAACATTCACTCAACCAGCAACATAATGTTTCTTGCCGTTATTTTGTTACCATGTAACAGATTTTAAAACGAATGAAACATTTTTGCAACTTTTTCATGCATTTTCTCTTTATTGACTATGTTTTGAAAAAAAATGTAAAGTTTTCAAAACAGATTGCACAATAAAAAGCACGTGTTTCCTACACTTCCGGCCGTTTTGTAACGACTACATTTCCAGTTTTCACAATGCTGTTTTCAGGAATGTATCCTCGAATGGGAGACAGCGGATAGATGTTTGTGAAACGTCCGATCACACTTCCCGGATTGAGAACCGAGTTGCATCCGACCTCAACATGATCTCCTAACATGGCTCCGAATTTCTTCAGTCCTGTTTTGATTTCAATATCACTGAATTCATCATTCCCCTTTACAACCACCAGAGTTTTGTCCGATTTCACGTTGGAGGTGATGGAGCCTGCTCCCATGTGTGAGAAGTAACCGAGAATGGAATCACCCACGTAGTTGTAATGGGGAACCTGTACATGATCAAAGAGGATCACGTTCTTAAGCTCCGTGGAATTGCCCACAACGCAGTCAGCACCCACCAGCGCATTTCCGCGGATAAATGCGCACTGGCGCACCTCTGTATTCGGGCCGATGATGGCAGGTCCGTGGATGTATGCGGAATCAAAAACCGTTGCGGTTTCGTGGATCCAGACATCATCCCCGCGCTTCTTATATTCCGGCCCCAGTGTCCTCCCCAGCTGAAGGATAAACTCTCCGATCTTCGGCAGTGCTTCCCAGGGATACTGCACCGACTCCAGAAGGGGTGCGGCAAGGGTGTGTGTCAGGTCATACATGTTCTTCACTTCCAGTAAATGTTCGTTCATTTTTCTACTCCTGTTTCTGTTTTTTCTTTGCGGTCTTCGCCTTGCTCTTTCCCTCATAGAAGGGCTTCGTCTGATCGAAGACTCTGGTGATCTGATTCTGGTTGTTCAGACCCTTTACATAGTTCGTATATTTCGTAACATAGTCCGTCATTTTCGTCAAGTATTCTCCGGAGGAAATGGTACCTCCCGCGACGCCTGCAAGGCCCTTTTCCCAGCTGGCTGTAAGGTCCGCGCGCAGCAGTCCCCGGATGGAATAAAGCACGCAGTCATAGATGATCTCCCCCAGAAATGTAGGCGTGATGATCTGCGTTTTCTGATTCAGTGCAATGTACTGATTCTTCACCAGCTTGCTGATGATGGCATCCCGGGTCGCAGAGGTTCCGATCCCCGCGCCCTTGATCTGCTCCCTCAGCTCTTCATCCTCGATGAGCTGTCCGGCATTCTCCATGGCAAGGATCAATGTACCGGAGGCATAGCGTTTCGGCGGAGACGTGGTCCCTTCCTTTATGGCAAAGCCGTTGCAGGAAAGCACGCTTCCCTTCCGAAGCCCCTCCACCAGGCGGGCCGCTTCTTCAGGATCCATCATTCGCTCAGCGCCCTCCTCTTCCTTGGCTTCTGTTCCATTCTTTGCCTCTGTTCCGTCCTTCGCTTCCTTCTTCTTTCCGTAATTCCGGTCGGCGATCATCAGATATCCCGGCTTCAGCAGGCTCTTAAAATTCGCAAAGAAATGTTCTCCGTTCCGCACCAGCTCGATGGCAACCTTCTGGTATTCCGCCGGCGGGAAAAAGATGGACAGGAATCTACGGACAATGAGATCATATACCCCGGCTTTCACGGCAGAAAGGGATCCGGCCTGACCTACATTCTGCCCGGTTGGAATAATGGCATAGTGGTCCGTGATCTGCTTGTCATTCACATATCTGGACTTCTCCAGTCCCTTATAGGCATTCTTCTCTACCACATAGGATGCATAGCTTCCCAGCTCCGGATAGGCCGAAAGTCCCCGCAGATTCTTATGGATCTCCTTGGATACTGCCGTGGACAGAACTCTGGCATCCGTTCTTGGATAAGTGACCATTTTCTTCTCATACAGCTCCTGTACGATCTCCAGCGTCTGTGACGGATTGATCTTATAGATCCTGGAGCAGTCATTCTGAAGCTCTGCCAGGTTGTAAAGCAGCGGCGGATTCTTCTTCTCCGTTTTCTTCGTCAGCTTCTCCACCTTAAGGGTCACCGGGATTGGTTCATCCAGCTCCTTTACCAGGGCCTCCGCCTTCTCTTTTTCCTTGAAGCCGTTTTCCTTATAAAGCTCCGGACTGTTCCAGTATTTTGTGCCTTCCACGGCACGCCACTCCGCTTCAAAAAGCGTTGTATTATCGGCCTCCTCCGGCTTCTTCCCTACCTGGGCAAGCACTCTGTAAAAGGGGGTCGGAACAAAGGAACGAATGCTTCTTTCCCGCTCCACGATCATCCCGAGAACGCAGGTCATAACCCGGCCCACCGCGATGACACATTTGTCCATTCCCAGATATTCCCTGATCTTCCAGGCATATTTCAGGGAAAGGGCCCGGGAGAAATTGATCCCCATCAGGTAGTCTTCCTTTGCCCGAAGATACGCCGCATCCGACAGGGAATCATACTCAGAAAGCGGCTTTGCTTCCCGGACTCCACGAAGGATCTCTTCATCCGTCTGTGAGTCGATCCACACACGGAATTTCTGCTTTGTGGCAGGAACCTCCGCCATCTGATCCACCAGGCGATAGATGTATTCTCCCTCCCGCCCGGAGTCGGTGCAGACATAGATCCTGTCCACATCCTCTCTGTTCAGAAGCTCCTTCACGATCTTAAACTGCTTGGCCACCGCAGGAATGATCTCGTACTTGAAATCCTCCGGAATAAAGGGGATCGTCTCCATCTTCCAGCGCTTCATTTCCGGGTCATAGACCTCCGGATAGCTCATGGTGACCAGATGTCCCACGCACCAGGTTATGATATCGTCTCCTGATTCGATATAACCATTTTGTCTTGAACCGCGAACACCCAGCGCCGTCGCAAACTGTTGCGCGACGCTGGGCTTCTCGGCAATGAAAACTCGTTTCAAATGTTCTGTCTCCTAATCTAACATTGATCTGCTATACATAATTCAGAAGATCAGCAACTTCCTTTCTGGGTACCGGATCCGGTGTGAACTTCGGATATCCGATGGCCAGAAGACAGGATACGCTCTGTCCCTCGGGAAGGCCGATGATCTCTGCGATCTTTGCATCATCAAAGATGCCCATGATAACACTTCCAACCCCCAGACTGTGGGCTGCCAGAGAGAAGGTCTGGGTTGCGATCCCTGCGTCAAACATCTCCCAGCGATCCTCCTTGGAGGTCGTAAAGGAACCGTCTCTTTCATAGCCGCAGCGCTTGTTCACCGTAGCGATCACCACCAGCTGCTTTGCCTTGGAAAGGGTCTTTACATTTCCTTCAAATCCCATCACACCCTCATCACAGATCCTCTGGATCATTTCCGGCTTCTCGATCACGTAATACCGTGTAGTCTGGGTATTCTTCCAGGACGGAGAAAACCTCGCCAGATCAATGATCTTCTCGATAGTCTCATGGTCTACCGGTTCCTCTGTAAAACGACGAACACTTCTTCTCTCTTTTACACATGCATCAAAATCCATTTGTAACTCCTCCTTTTACATGACGACTTTTTACTATTCCTTTTCACTTGCCATTTCCGTGCGAACTGTGATACACTATCACCCGTCGAGCAGGACAGGTGATCGCGGCTGGTTCCATCCAGGTGAGGAAAGTCCGGGCTTCACAGGGCAGGATGCCGGATAACGTCCGGCGGAGGCGACTCCCGGGAAAGTGCAACAGAAAGATACCGCCGGCTTCGGCCGGTAAGGGTGAAATGGCGAGGTAAGAGCTCACCGCTGGCCTGGTAACAGGACAGGCTCTGTAAACCCCATCCGAAGCAAGACCAAGACGTGACGATACGGTTGCCCGCCGTGTCACAGGTAGGTTGCTTGAACCGTATGGTAACATACGGTCTAGATAGATGATCACCCTCGACATAACCCGGCTTATCGTTCTGCTCGACTTTTTTATTTGTATTTTTTATTTAGATATCGAAGCATCCGCCTCCGATAAACTCCCGGAGCAGGGAATGATTCGGCACACTGCTGAGCTCGATCCCCAGGAAATACTCCAGGAATTTCAGCAGCCGTTTGGCCTCATAGAACTCCGGAGAATCCGACGGAACCGTGAAGAGCAGAGGTTCCGCAAAGATCTTTATGGCCGGAAGCTCATAGATCAGCGCCGAGTTGAACATGGCATCCGCCTCATCCTGAAACGGGAAGATATTTCTCTCTTCTCCTCTCCGAACCGACTCCCACATACGTATGGTCTGTTCCGCATTATTGCCGCGGGTCCGCGCATCTCTTACGATCCGGCGAAGCAGTCGAGTATCCGAGGTGGATATCCGGTTATGCTCATCCAGGTTCAGCTGCGTCAGCGCACTGATGTAGATCTTATAGCTGGAATCCGACGGAAGCGCGTAGGTCGAGGCAGGATTCAGTGCATGGATCCCTTCAACCACAAGCACATCATCCGGCTTTAACTTCAGCATTTTCCCTTCAAACTTCTTTTCTCCTATCGTGAAGTCGAAGCGGGGCATTTCCACTTCCTTCCCCTCCAGAAGAAGCTCCATATCCTTGTTGAACAGCTCCAGATCCATCGCACCGATGGACTCGAAATCATACTGTCCGTTCTCATCTCTGGGCGTGTCCACGCGGTCCTTGAAGAAGTTGTCCATGGCGATGGGATGCGGGTTCAGACCATGCGCACGAAGCTGCACAGCCAGACGATTTGAAAATGTAGTCTTTCCCGAAGAAGACGGTCCTGCGATCAGGATCAGCTTCCTTCCCTTCGCGTGGATCTCCTCTGCCACGTCCGCGATCTGCTTCTCCATCAGAGCCTCCTGGATCAGGATCAGATCATTCAGATGTCCCTTACAAATCTCGGTATTCAGCTGACCGACGCCGGAGATCCCCAACTGATGTCCCCAGTCCTCTGCCTTTCGGAGCGCCGTATATAAGCGGTCCGGAGCCTTGTATCCATCACCCATATCCAGAGAATTTCTCTTTGGAACCACCAGCACAAAACCATCATCATAGGTGGTCAGATCAAATCTCGACAGCCCCTCCGTGGAGGGCAGCATATAACCGTAAAAATAATCCTCATACCCATCCATACAGTAAAGATTCACACGGGATGCGCGGCGGTAACGGAAGAGCTCAGCCTTCTGCTCCATACCACGTTCGCGGAACATTTTCACGGCTTCATGTGTGGTAACAACCTTCTTTTCGATGGGCAGTTTTTTCGCCACAAGCTCCAGCATCACCCCTCTGAGTCTTTCCAGATCCTCCTGTGTCAGAGCCACCAGGGTGCCGTCCTTCTCACGCACCGTGCAGAAATACCCCTGCCCCAGCGAGTACAGAACCTGGATCTTTTTCTGCGGAAATGCATTCTCACAGGCCCTCAGCATAAGCAGTACAAGGCTTCGCTTGTACATATCAAAACCGATGGGATTCTCTGTGGTAACAAACTCCACCTCTGCCGGCTTATATAGTTTCCTTCCCAGCTCCACCAGTCTTCTGTTCACCTTCGCAGCAACGATCATCTGCCCGAAGTCCGGATCCTGACTCACGAGACGGGAAAGGGGCGTTCCGCTTTCCAGCTTCAGCTCCCGCTTCTCATCTCCATCCAGGATCGTAATACTAATTTCCTTCATTCCTTCTCCTTTTTCAGGCACTCCCTTCGAAGTACCTCTCCCAAGCTGTCTCTCTTACAGCGTCTCTCTTATAGAGTCTCTCTTACAGTGTCTCTCTCAGTTTCCGGTTCTCCTCCAGCTGTCTTGTAAGACTCCCACGTCTTGCACGGGCAGCCGGTGTTTTCTGCTTCTCCAGGTCCTTGATCAGAACCTGCAGCCCCTTTGCTTCCCAATCCAGGAATTCCCGGAACTCATCCGTCGGATGCTGCGGCAGATATGTGCCATACATCATATTCTCCTTCGCCACCTCATCCGGTACCTCCATAGGCATTCGGATCCCTACCTTGCAGTTCAGCACGAAGTACCATTTTCCTGCATCCTGAAGGCAGCTCTCCTGCTCTATGAAGATATTTCTCTTTCTTAGCTCATACCGTACCAGCCGAAGATCCGACTGGGGTGAAAGAACCAGCTGCATGCCGGGGCGAAGCTTCTCCGCCCCATCCTTTAAAATGTCAACGATCAGGTGTCCTCCCATTCCTGCGATCACAACGGCATCCACCTCGCCCTCGCGAAGCTCCTTCAGGCCGTCGGACAGACGGGTTTCCACCTTCTTATCCAGGCGCTGTCCCCAGATGTTCTCCTTTGCTGTCTCCAAGGGGCCTTCCTTGATGTCCATGGCGATGCAGGTGCAGTTTTTCTTCTCTGCAAGCTCCATGCTCACATAGGCATGATCGCATCCCACATCTGCCACACGCTGGTCCGGATTCACATAGTCAACAATTGTCTGTAAACGTTTGCCCAATTCTCTCATATCATCACTCCAAAAATTCTCTTAATTTTCTGCTTCTGGAAGGATGACGCAGCTTCCGAAGTGCCTTTGCCTCTATCTGACGGATACGCTCACGTGTTACGTTGAAGTCTTTACCGACCTCCTCCAGGGTACGTGCACGTCCGTCGTCCAGTCCGAAACGAAGACGAAGTACATTCTGCTCACGCTCTGACAGCGTACCCAGTACATCGGTGAGCTGTTCCTTCAGGAGAGTAAATGCAGCAGCATCGGCGGGAACCGGTACATTTTCATCCTGGATGAAATCACCCAGATGACTGTCTTCCTCTTCACCGATGGGAGTCTCAAGGGATACCGGCTCCTGAGAGATCTTCAGGATCTCACGGACACGCTCCACGGAGATATCCATCTCGGCTGCGATTTCCTCCGGTACCGGCTCACGGCCCAGTGTCTGAAGGAGCTGACGAGATACACGGATCAGCTTGTTGATGGTCTCTACCATGTGAACCGGGATACGGATGGTTCTTGCCTGGTCCGCGATGGCACGTGTGATCGCCTGACGGATCCACCAGGTTGCATAGGTGGAGAACTTATAACCCTTGCGGTAATCGAACTTTTCCACCGCCTTGATGAGGCCCAGATTACCTTCCTGGATCAGATCCAGGAACAGCATGCCGCGGCCTACATAGCGCTTTGCAATACTTACCACCAGACGAAGGTTTGCCTCTGCCAGCTTCTTCTTAGCCGCTTCATCGCCTTCCTCCATACGTCTTGCAAGCTCGATCTCCTCCTCAGCGGAAAGAAGCTCAACCTTACCGATCTCCTTCAGGTACATACGTACCGGATCCTCGATGCTTACGCCTTCCGGAACCGTCAGCTCAGCCTCGAGATCCATCTGCTCCAGATCGATCTGCTCGATTTCTTCCTCATCCGACATGGGGAAGTCAAGATCTGCATCCGGAAGTTCGTCATCATCATCATTGGTAATGGTAAGAACATCCACGCCGTTCTTCTCAAAATACTCCAGCATCGCGCCAAAGCTGTCCGGTGTCAGAAGATCACTGTGCTCCTTGAACGCCTCGATGACCTCCGTGTCTTCGATGACATTCTTCTCCTTCTTTGCCTTTGCCAGAAGCTCTTCCATCTTCTTGCTGTAGATCGGATTCTGCATCAGATCATCGACTGACATACCGCCTTCTCTATCCGCTTCATCCTGGTTGAAATCATCAATTGCAGTCAGCGCATCTCGTTCAGACGCTGCAAGCTCATCCATCTCAACATGGTGATTCATGGCATCCTCAGCCAGAAGTCGTTCTGCTGACTCGATATCCTCCACATCACCATTGAAATCCTTCGCTGCTTTTTTCGCAGGCTTCTTTGCGGACTTTTTCTCGGTCTTTTCAGCCTTCTCTGCTGCCGGAGCTTCCTCTGCCTTTGCTGACGCTTTTTTCGTTGTCTTCTTCGCAGTCTTCTTTTCCGGTGCCTTTTCAGCCGCTGTATCTGCCGCCTTCTCTTCCACCGGTTCCGCTGCAGCCTTTGCTGGCGCCTTCTTCGCAGTCTTCTTCGGAGCCTTCACCTCCTTTTCAACTGTTTCTTCAACTGTCTTTTCCACTACCTCATTTTTCTTCTTTGTCGCCATGCTCTCTCTCCTTTATACATCTTTACACATCTTTACACATGTATCACTATTCTTTGAATTTCTTTTTTCTTTCGGGCCAGTTCAATGGCACTGCCTTCCCCGGCTCTCAGCTTTTCATCCACCGCCTTCAGCTTCACCTTCCGGACCAGCTCTGTAAGAGCCTTCCCGGCGGAATCTGCATCTGCTTCAAAGGGAAGCTCATTGGACATGATCCCTGCGATCACCCTCTGATCCTCTGACTCCTCATATCGGTTCAGAAGTGCGGCCGGATTCACATTTCCGGTCTCTTTATACTGTCGGAACAGCTGTTCTGCAACCTCGCGTGTCCTGCCTGTAAAATCCTCCTCGGAAATGTGGGGCGCAAGTGTTTTAAATAACTCCGGACGATTGACCATCCAGGTGAGCAGACGCGTCTCCGCCCGGTCCTCCTTCAGCTCCGTATCGCGGTACTTCCGGCTTTGGCCGGTATCCGGACTTCTGTATGGGACTCCCTCATTCTCCGAGTCCCCTTCCTCCGATGAAGTCTGCGTATCCAGCCCGGAAAGGCCGATCCGGCTCACCTCCTGCTGAAGGATCTCGGGCGGCAGCCCATACTCTCCGGCCACCGTCTCAATGTAGCTGGCCCTTGCCGCCACATCCGGGGATCCTGCGATGATCCTTGCCACCGCATGGATAAATGCCGTTTTTTCCTCCGGATCACCAAGTCGGTATTCTCCGGCGGCCCGGCGGATCTCAAACATCCGACCGGAGATCGCATTCCGAAGCCTGTCCTCATAGGCGTCCGGTCCTTCAGCCGACAGAAACTCATCCGGATCCTTATGGGGTGACAGGTCAACGACCCGCTGCTGGATGTCATGATCCCGAAGGATCTTAATGGCCTTCAGCGCCGCTTTGGTTCCCGCCGCGTCACTGTCATAGGCCAGGTAAACCTCCTTGGTATACCGCTTGATCAGCGCGGCCTGTCCGGGCGTAAATGCGGTTCCCAGCGATGCTATGGCATTATCAAACCCTGCCTGATGCTGGGTGATGACATCCATATATCCCTCGCACAGGATCATGCCCCGGCGTTTGCTCCGCTTTGCACGGTACAGGGCAAACAGATTATGGCTCTTATCAAAGAGCTCTGTCTCCCTGGTATTCAGATATTTGGGTTTTGCATCTCCCAGAACACGTCCGCCGAAGGCGATACATTTCGAATTCATATCCAGGATCGGGACCATCACCCGATTCCAGAACTTATCATGGGGACCCTGACGTTCGTCAAAATCCACCAGCCCGGCATCCCGCATGACCTGGTCCGAGAAGCCACGCTTCTTCAGATACTTGTACAGATCATCGGAATAAATATCCGCAAATCCAAGGCCGAACTCCGCAATGGTCTTATCCGTAAAACCACGCTTTTCCGTAAAATACGCGTATCCCAGCTTTCCACGTTCTGTTTTCGTCAGGATATAATGGAAGTACGCAGCTGCTGCGTTATTCACATCCCTTAGCTGCTGTTTTCGGTTTGCTCTTTTCTTTTCCTCCTCCGAAGGCTCCACCTCCGGCAGAGAGTATCCCACCCGTTCCGCCAGATATTTCAAGGCTTCCGGAAATGTAAAGTGCTCATATTTCATAATGAAGCTGAATACATTTCCGCCTTCATGACAACCGAAGCAGTAAAACATCTGCTTCTGCCTGCTGACAGAAAAGGAGGGGGTTTTCTCACTATGAAAAGGACAGCAGCAGGTAAAATTGCTTCCTACGCGTTTCAGTCCCACATAGGAAGAGATCACGTCCACGATATCATTTCGGGCACGGACCTCCTCGATCACCTCTTCGGGGTAATACATGTTATCCCTCTTTTCTACTTTCTTTATATTTCTTTATAAGGTTTACTCAACTACATTTTCTGCCAGGAATGGGGTAAAAACACCTCCTGGAATTTCATAACTGCATAATTGTCCGTCATGCCGGCGATATAATCACAGACCACAACGTCCTGCGGATCGCCCTCTTCCATCATGGTCAGATACTCCGCCGGAAGCTGGTCCGCATGGTCCATATAATAACGGAAAAGCATTTTCACGATCTCCTCCGCCTTCCCTTCCTCGCCCTTCGCCACAGGGTTCCGGTAAAGCTCATTGAACATAAATGTTCTGAGCCGGAGCAGCGCCGTCTCCACGGGCTGTGACATGGCCACCCGGGGCTTGCCGATGGTATTCTCTACTGTGTCAAGAATAATGGTATTGATCCTGTCCCGGGTATTATGCCCCAGGATATCGGTACACTCTGCAGGCAGGAAATCCTCACTCATCAGCCCTGCCCGGATGCCGTCATCTATATCATGGTTGATATATGCGATCTTATCGGATACACGAACGATATCCCCCTCCAGTGTCGCCGGCTTTGCGCTGGTCCTGTGGTTTCTGAAGCCATCGCGGACCTCCCAGGTCAGATTCAGACCTTTCCCGTTCTTCTCCAGACGCTCTGCCACGCGGACGCTCTGCTCGCTATGGAGAAACGGACGCCCCAGAGCGGCTGAGAGCGCTCTCTCTCCGGCATGGCCAAAGGGTGTATGCCCGAGATCATGACCAAGGGCGATGGCCTCGGTAAGGTCCTCATTTGCCCTGACCGCCTTTGCTATGGTCCGTGCGATCTGGGAAACCTCCAGCGTATGCGTCAGGCGCGTTCTGTAATGATCCCCGTAGGGTGATAAGAACACCTGGGTTTTATGCTTCAGTCTTCGAAAGGACTTGCAATGAATGATCCTGTCCCGGTCTCTCTGAAACACCGTCCGGATATCACTTTCCACCTCAGGTCTCTCACGTCCCCGCGACTCATCGCTGAACGCAGCGAAGTCACACAGTCTCTCATGCTCTTCCTTCTCAAACTGCTCCCGTATGGTCATCCAAAGCCTCCTATCCGAAAGTAACACCCAGTTCCGATTCCGATCAAAAAAAGCTCTCTATATTATTTATACTACATGAATCGAAATACTACTTTTTTTCAAACAATAAAAACGGGAACGTGCAAATGTAGCGTTCCCGTTTTCCGTTCCGGAATTATTTAGATTTCTGTTTATTCTGGTTTCGCAGTCTCTTCCGTTTCTTCGGCTTCCTCGGCCACTTCCTCAGCTTCTTCCTCGGCCTTCGCCGCAGCGCGTTCCAGACGCTTCGCTTCCTCCTGCTTCAGGATCTCGCGTCCCTCTTCCTTTAAGCGCTCTGCTTCCTCCTTCTTCCGTTCCTCCTCAGCAAGCTCCTCTTCCGTATTCTTCAGAGCCTCTTCATTCTGTCCGATGACATAACGAACCGTATGCGAGGTACCCCAAATGATAGCTCCGAAAAAGACCAGAAGCCACAGATACCAGGTGTGCAGGAAGATGATCGGATAAATGATCGAAAGCGCGATGGGAGCAACCCACGCAACTGTGATCTTAATAAAACTGAAGATATATCCTACAGACAGCAGAATCGAGTTCTTTGCCGCCTGTTTTGCTGTCGTCTTAAATCGGGCGATCAACGGGAACAGATAAGCCAATGCCAAAGCAGAGAAAAGAAGCTCCAGATAAAATACGATGGTATAGAATATGGAGATCGCACCCGTCTGCGTATTTACCAGGATCCACTCAGCCACCAGTACCGCAGCCACCACAAGCACACCGATCCACGCGATGGTCGCCTGCTTGAAACTGCGCTTGAACTCGTGAATAAAGCCACGGAGAACGGTTTCCTCTTCATTCTCCTGAAGCCGGATACTCATGGCATATGCCGCCGCCAGAGACGCTCCAACCGTGATCACCGGAAGGCATCCGATCACAAAGCAAACATTGATTCCGAAGATATTGCCAAATGCATCCAGTCCTTTTTTCAGTTTCCATTCTCTTTGCCTTCCACTGCCTCGCTCATTGTCTGACATGAGATCTACTCCTCGCTTTCAATTGCCCTTAAAAAAGCAGAGACGTAAGACTTATTCTTTCGTCTCTGCTTTATCGAAGTAATTATACCAAAACCCTACCTGCTACGCAAGGTAGATTTTGTCTTATATTTACTCTGATTATTCCTTTACACCACCAAGCGCTACACCGGCGATAATGTACTTCGAAAGGAAGAAGTACATAACAAGGAGCGGGATAACTGTTGTAAAGAGTCCGCAATAGATAAGACCCCAGTCACGATCCTTATCATTAGCCTTCAGAGAAGACACATACATAGGCATGGTCTGCTTGCTACGCTCAGTTGCAAGGATGATAGAAGGTGTATACAGGTTGTTCCAGCTTCCAACGAAACCGAAGATCGCCTGTGTAGCCATAGCCGGCTTCAAAAGCGGAAGAACGATTCTGTTAAATGTTGCAAACTCGGAAGAACCGTCGATTCGGGCTGCCTCAACGATCTCAAGTGAGAGACCGGTCTCCATGTACTGCTTCATGAAGTAAACAGTGGTCGGAGCTGCAATTGCCGGGATGATCATCGGCCAGAATGTGCCGTACAGTCCTGTCAACTGGCAGATATTTACGAAACCTACGATAGATACCTGTGTCGGGATCATCATGATAGCGTAAATGAAAGCCCAAATAAACTTCTTACCCTTGAAATTGTATGCTGTTACAGCGTATGCTGTCAGAGATCCGAAATAGATCTGCAGGATCGTAGCCGGTACGGTTATGATCAGAGAGTTCAGCATAGCCTGAAGCACGTTCACACCACTGGTCTTAGCACCACTTTCCAGAAGTCCCTTGAAGTTGGTGAAGAACTCACCACCGGGGATAACCTTCAGTCCGGATGTAATATCACTGGACTTAAGAGTGGAGTTAACGATCAGTACGTAGAACGGAAAGATCGAAATAAAACAGAGTATGATACAGACGATATAACGTCCTACTTTTCTGTGGTTTAAACCTTTAATTTCCTGATCCATACGTTCACCTACCTCCCGTCCTTAGATTTTTCCTGTGTAACCTTGTAGAAGACAAGACTTACTGCCATGGTTACAACGAAAAGTACGATTGAATAGGCTGCCGCACGGCCCATGTTCTGTGTTGAGCCGGCAGTTGTATACTTCTTGATCAGCATCATAACGGTCGTCGTGGAGTTAATAGATGTTCCGCCTCCGAGCTTAACGATCGGTCCACCATCGTTAAACAGCTGCGGGATATCGAACATCTGCAGACCACCGATAGCGGATGTTACCAGAGTATACTGCAGGATCGGCTTCAAAAGCGGCAGAGTAATCTTGAAGAACTGCTGCTTAGAACTTGCACCATCAACCATCGCAGCCTCATACAGAGCCGGGTTGATACCCAGAATACCTGCAGTGAGGACGATCATGGTATTACCATACCACATCCAGAACTGAATGAACGCGATAATGATCAGTGATGCCCAACCGGATCGTAGGATACCGTTGTCCGTCGCTAGTCCCCAGTTTCGTAGGATGGTCGTAAATGGACCATTCGTTTCAAACAAACTGTAGAAAAGAACGGCGATTGTTGCAGCGGTAATAATGTTCGGCATGTACATGATAACTTTATATGCGCCGGTTCCTTTCAGATGATATCTAACATCTGTGAACCATGCTGCAAGCAACAATGCAAGCAGAATCTGCGGGATAAAGTTCAAAATCCAAAGAACTGCTGTAACTCCCAACGCCTTCCAGATTTCACCATCACCATCCTGTCCGAAAACATAATGCGTGAAGTTTCCAAAACCGGTCTCCTCAATCAACTTTCGGCCATTCTTTGCCGAGAAAATCAGGGAATTATAGAAGGTGTAAAGCAGCGGATACAATTGAAATACAAAGAACACGAGGAAGAACGGAACGATGAAAAGAAGTCCGTATTTACCGTGTTCAACTGTCTTATGCTTTTTCAATTGATAACCTCCTCCCTTTTTTTTGTTTTTTCATTAAGACACGCACCAGCACATCGTGTGCTGATGCGTGCATGTGTTTACCAATTATTTAGATAAACGATTTTGGTTGACTTACTCAGCTGCTGCGATACCAAGCTCAGTCTTGGACTGATTCTTGATGTAATCGAGGCACTCATCAACGCTCTTGTATGTACCAGCGATGTAGCCGTTAGCTGCATCAGAGATGAACTTCTCATAGTTCTTATCCTGGTATGTTACAGCGCCCTGCTGAATGTTCTTAGCAGCCTCAGCCCATGTACCATAGGGGTTCTGTCCGCCAAGGAACTTAACACCATTGTTGTCAGCAGCGATCTCGCCACCAACAAGTCTGTCGTTTGCAGCACTGTTAGAAACAGCATCACCTGTCTTGTTTGTGATCTGAACACCGATCTCAGGATCGCATGCCAGCTCGTAGCAGATGTATGCAGCAAGCTCCGGATTCGGAGTATCCTTACCTACAGATACGTAGGTACCGCCCCAGTAGTAAGCCTGAGGACCAACGCAAGCGCCCCAAGAACCATCTGTAGCGCCGTTACCCTGGAATACGCCGATCATCCACGGGCAAGCGAAGTAGCAGAATACGTCTCCGCCATCCTTCATGGACTCTGCCCACTTACCATCCCACATCTCTGTGCTGTTGGTGTAACCACCGTCAGCCAGCTTCTTAGCTGTCTCGATGTAAGTAGTAATAGTTGCATCCGGCTTGAATGTCTCTGTACCATCCTCAGCTACAGATACCCACTGATCTGTATGAGCGTTGATGATTGCATAGTAAACATCCTTCGGTCCGGAAACGATCTTGTATCCCTTTGCCTTCAGCTCATCAGCTGCTTTGAAGAAGGAATCCCAATCCTTAAGCTTCTCCTGGATTGCATCCGGCTCATCTGTTCCGAATACATCCTTAGCGATAGCTCTGTTGTAGAATACAGAACCAGCTGTAGACTGCCATGTAACAGCCTTGATCTCGCCGTTGTAGTTAGCGAAATCCTTAGCATACTGATAAGTATTTGCGAACATATCGTCTGTGAATCCGATGCTCTTGAGGTCAAGAGTCTTCTCATCATCCTCTGTCCA
Organism: uncultured Lachnospiraceae bacterium; assembly: GCA_902792005.1. Classification (GTDB taxonomy): domain Bacteria; phylum Bacillota; class Clostridia; order Lachnospirales; family Lachnospiraceae; genus Eubacterium_Q. The sequence goes on along the minus strand of CADAXW010000004.1, from coordinate 37,868 downwards.
ATACTTAGCAGATCCGATATCAGCCGGGATCAGTGACGGATACTTGTCAGACTTGAAAGCTGCGTCGATCAGCTCAAGAGACTCCTCAGATGCAACACCGAGGTTGATGTACTCAACGTACGGCTGCAGCTCCGGATTAGCCTCGAGAACTACGTTCAGCTTCTTCTGGAAGTCATCATCCCAAGAATAAGCATAGATCTTCTTGGAGTCATCCCAACCAGATACGTCCGGCTTAGCGATTCCTGTTGTAGCAGGAGCCTCTGTCTTAGCCTCTGTAGCAGCTGCTGTAGAACCAGCCTCTGTCTTAGCCTCTGTTGCCGGTGCCTGTGTACCAGCCTCTGTCTTAGCGGTTGTGTCGCCGCTTGCTGCTGTTGTGCTGTCCTTCTTGTCACCACAAGCTACCATGGAAAGTCCCATAGCCAGTGTGAGAGAAAGGGCAAGTGCCTTTTTGAACTTCTTCACAAAAAAACCCTCCTTTAAAGTGTTTTTGACCTCTCTCAATCTGTGTTTTCCCGGTTCTACCACGCTTTTCCGTACATCATCAAGCACCCGAGATACTTAACTCCGATCTTCAAAACGAAGTCGGACCGTTCCAACGCTTCATAAGAAAAGTCATTTCGTGTTGCCTCAATATTATTGAAATAGGCACACGAATTAAAATAGTATTTATCGCAGTCTCCTGCGACATATCGACATTATAGGACATATTAAACAATATTGCAACTGTTTTTTTCTGATATTCCGGTTTTTTTGTACAGATTTGACAAAAGTATTACAATTCGAACTCACTTGTGTTAAAATGGGTTCATCTTTCAGTAATTCGAGGTTACATCATGTCCAACCCCAATTCAAAATCCCGTAAAAAGGGAGGAAACAAAAACAGAAAGCCAAACACCTCCGCATCAAGCAAGGGTTCCGGAGCAAAAGCCTCCGATGAGACACGCCGGGAACCGTTACAGATGCCGAAAACCGTAGCCGGTCAGATCATAGATACCGTTCCGGAGAAAAAGGAAGAAGGCGATTATAAAGAAGATAATCTGGAAATGCGCTCCATGTCCTTCAAGGAACGCCGGGCCATCCGAAAGGAGCGGCGGGAAAAGGAAATGGAAGGCATGTCCCGGATGCAGCGGGTTTCCTATCTTCTTTACTATTATAAGACTCCCCTGATCATGATCACAGGCGGAGTCGTGGTGGTCACACTTCTTGTGGTCTCCATCCTGATGGGCAAGCGCCCGGTGGTACTGTCTGTCGGCTTCATCAACGTCCCATCCGAAAAGACCGTAGTTGAAACGGACTTTGATGATTATATCGAAGCAATAAAGCTGGCATACGAAGGAAGCATCAAGCTGGACACCGCCGCCAAGCTGGATAAGGAAACTGCCCAGCAGACCTATAACAACAACCCTTACGACTATTCACTGACGCAGTTCCCGGTGCTCTGTTCTTCAGACTTCTTTGATGTACTGATCACCGACCGAACAGGCCTTGATTTCTGCAGCGACGCCAACATGATCCTGGATCCCGAGACCATCATATCTCCGGATACCATCCTGGCGCTGAGAGATCATCAGGTGGATGCCAAGGATTCCACAGGCGAAAGCTATTTCTACGGCTACGACATTTCCGATACAGCCTTTGCAAAGAAGCTGAACTTCGGAACCAAGCTCTATATCTGCTTCCCCGGCAGCCAGGACACGAATAAGCAGAACGCGGAACGTTTCCTGAAATACCTCTACGGCCTGCCCATTGAAGCACAATAGCACACCATGCAGCGTGACAACGGGGACAGTCCCCATTGTCACGCTGGCGAGCCCCTTTGTCACGCCAGCGAGCCGCCACAGCTCATTTGTCGCACCCGGTCTAGTCCTCCGGGCGGTCCATGTTCATGATCTGGCGCTTTCTTGCGAGCTCATCGCTGGCCAGATACTCGTCATAGGTGGTCTGCTTATCGATCATGCCGGTCTGTGTCAGTTCGATGATACGGTTTGCAGTGGTCTGAATGAACTGATGGTCCTGGCAGGCGAACAGCACCACGCCGGGGAACTTGATCAGTGCATTATTCAGAGATGTGATGGACTCCATATCCAGATGGTTGGTGGGCTCATCCAGGATGAGGCAGTTGCTCCCCATGATCATCAGCTTGGAGAAGAGGCAACGCACTCTCTCACCTCCGGACAGAACCTTCAGCTTCTTGATCCCGTCATCTCCGGCGAACAGCATACGGCCCAGGAAACCACGAACATAGGTGGCATCCTTCTCATCAGAATACTGTGTCAGCCAGTCAACAATGATCAGGTCATTATCAAATTCCTTGGTGTTATCCTTCGGGAAGTATCCCTGGGATGTGGTCACGCCCCACTTATAGGTACCCTCATCCGGCTCTTCTTCCCCGGCAAGGATCTTGAACAGCATGGTGGTTGCCATTACGTTGGGTCCGACGAAGGCGATCTTATCCTCTCTGCCTACGGTGAAGCTGATATTGTCCAGCAGTTTTACGCCGTCCACGGTCTTGGAAATGTTGTGCACCTCCAGAACCTCATTTCCGATCTCACGCTTGGGACGGAAATCGATATAGGGATATTTCCGGCTGGAGGGACGGATCTCGTCCAGCTGGATCTTCTCCAGTGCCTTCTTACGTGAAGTTGCCTGCTTGGACTTGGAGGCATTGGCCGAGAACCGGGCAATGAATTCCTTCAACTCCTTGATCTGCTCCTCCTTCTTCTTGTTTGCTTCCTTCATCTGACGGATCATCAGCTGACTGGACTCATACCAGAAGTCGTAGTTACCGGCATAGATCTGGATCTTGCCATAATCCAGGTCAGCGATATGGGTGCAGACCCGGTTCAGGAAATAACGGTCGTGGCTGACCACGATCACGGTGTTTTCAAAATCGATCAGGAAGTCCTCCAGCCATGCGATGGCGTCCAGATCCAGGTGGTTGGTAGGCTCGTCCAGAAGCAGATTGTCCGGATTTCCGAAGAGCGCCTGTGCCAGAAGCACCTTCACCTTGATATTATCCTCCAGACCTGACATTTCCGCATAATGGTACTCCGTGTCAACGCCAAGGCCGTTCAGAAGTGCCGCTGCATCGCTCTCTGCGTTCCAGCCGTCCATTTCCGCAAACTCAGCCTCCAGCTCGGAAGCACGGATACCATCCTCCTCGGAGAAGTCTTCCTTCATGTAAATGGCGTCCTTCTCCTTCATGATCTCGTACAGACGCTTGTTTCCCATGATGACCGTATCCATTACGTTATACTCATCATATTTGAAGTGATCCTGCTCCAGAATGGAGAGACGCTCCCCCGGGTCCATGGTAACATCACCGCTGGTGGTCTCCAGCTGTCCGGACAGGATCCTGAGAAATGTAGATTTTCCCGCTCCGTTGGCGCCGATAAGTCCATAGCAGTTTCCGGGTGAAAATGTGATATTCACCTCTTCAAATAATGCTTTCTTTCCAAATCTGAGTGATACGTTGTTTGCACTGATCATTTGTTCTTCTTCCTCTTCTCAATTGTTATTATTGCTTTCCTTCATCTCTGGCAGCAGTTCTGCCCGCTCCTCTGCCGGCAGGCTTTGCGGCAGACTTTGTTCCGGTATTCACCGTCTTCTTTCCGGCCTTTCCCGTCTTAACTGTCTTAACTGCCTTTCCTGTCTTCCCGGTCTTTACCGCCTTAGCAACCCTTCCGGTTTTTCCTGTTTTTCCTGTTTTTCCTGTCTTCTGGGCTCTTCCTGCAGCAGCAGCTTTCTTCTTCTCTGCCTCCGCAGCCTTTCTGGCCTTCGGATCATACTCCGGAAGCTCATCGATCAGTTTCTCGATGAGGCGTTTCTTGCTGAACATGTCATAGCCCAGAAGGTAGATATATGCAACCTTATTCAGGTATTCATCCTGATCCTTCGGGAACTTCTTCTCCACCAGGGACGCAGCCTTCGCCGCACTGGCTTCGATATTAAAATACTGCGGCTTCTCCAGCTCGTATATGCTTTCATAGATCTCCGACATCTTCTCCTCATCAAAGAAGTCCGTGGTCATGGGACCCAGGAGACGCTGGATATCACCGATGGGCAGTACATTTTTCAAGTAATAAATGTAGATGAGCAGAATGATATGCTCCTTGGAGTACCGCTTCATCTCCGGAGGCGGGATCAGCCGATTCTTTGTATAGTTATTGATCATGGTCTTGGTCAGGATCTTGTCCTCCTCCGACCGCTTGTTGCCGGACAGGTGCTGGTCCATGAACCGTGTCACCTGATCCACATAAAGCTCGATGGCAGGAATATCCTCCGGCACAATAAAGTCCAGACGGATCATTTCCCGGATCTCCCTTTTCAGTTGTAGTAACTGCTTATCCATCTCCTACACCTTTCGTTCGATTATTCATTCCTGCCGGAGCTGTCGCTGTTTTCCTCTGCCGGCCTTGGTTTGATGCGGACCTCAACCCGTTCCACGCGGTTTCGTTCCACGGTTTTTGCTTTCAAATGTACCAGCTCGTTCTCTACCTCGTCTCCCTCGTCAGGAAGACGGTCCAGAAGCTCGATGACCAGGCCGCCCACGGAGTCATAATGCTCACTCTCCAGCTTCACGCCGATGGCATCCGACAGATCGTCCAGCTTCACCGCGCCGTTGACCAGATACAGGTCTGTGGAGAGACGCTTGATCCATTCCGCCTCGCCCTCATCATATTCATCCCGGATCTCACCTACGATTTCCTCGATCAGGTCCTCCATGGTGATGAGTCCTGCCGTGATGCCGTATTCATCCAGTACGATACACATGGTGGCGGAGGAGGTCTTCATATCCTTGAAGATCTCGGCCGTCCGCTGGTATTCATAGACAAACACCGGCCGGCGCATGATATTCTCGACCTTTACCGCTTCCTTCCCATGTCTGTTTTCAAAAAGGATCAGGTCCTTCACATGAAGGATGCCCACGATATGATCCCGGCTCTCCTTATAAATGGGAACGCGGGAATAGTTCTCTGTTTCCAGAAGCTCCAGCAGATCATCATAGGTGGCTGTCAGCTCCGCACAGACCATATCGGTCCGCGGGATCATGATATCCTTGGAGACCGCGTCACCGAAATCAACCACATTTGTGATCATCTTCTGCTCTTCTTTTTCGATCACGCCTTCCTCATGACTCACGTCCACGATCTTTCGAAGCTCAGACTCCGTCATCTGATCCTTTCGGTCGGGATCGATGCGAAACAGTCGGAAGATCCCTCTGGAAATGATATTCAGGATCCAGATCACCGGTGTCAGGATGACGGAAAGCACCTGGATCGGCGTGGAATAAAACAGGCTCAGCTGCAGATTATACAGCGTTGCCAGATTCTTCGGGATGATCTCGCCGAAGAGAAGCACCAGAAATGTAAGGAGTCCCGTTCCGACTCCGATCAGGGCATCGCCGAAGACCTTCGTAACGAAAATGGTGGTCAGGGCCGAGGCCGTCAGGTTCACGATATTGTTTCCAATCAGAACCGCTGTAAGAAGCCGCGAAGGATCCTCACGGAGCCGCAGGACGCGGGCCGCCTTCTTTCCTTTCCTTCCGCCCTCATCCACAAGGGCCCGCAGCTTATTCAGATTTACCGTTGTCAGTGCCGTTTCCGCCGAAGAGAAGATCCCCGACAGGAGAAGAAGCACGATCAAAATACATAGCTGTATCGTCGAACCGGAGTCCATTCCCTATCGATCACTCCTTTTCTTCCGGGTTGAGACGCTGGAATATCCGCTCATAGCTTCCGTTTCCGTGGATCATGGATCGATTGACACGGCTGATGGTCGCTGTGGAAGCGCCCGTCTCCTTTGCTATCTCAATATACGTCTTGTTTTCGTGGAGCATTTTCGCCACGGCGAAACGCTGCGCGATGGATACAACCTCATTTGTGGTGCATACATCATCAAAAAACTGATAGAGTTCTTCCTTCTCATCCAGACACATGATCGCATCCAGGAACTGATCGACCGATTCCGTCCTAATGGTCTTCTCCATAAGTATCCCCCCTTGGCCTTTCACTGTCGGTTACTTCGGCTTATTTCGGCTCTCTGCGAACCCATACGGCAACCGCGCCGCGGTTTACATAAAACTCTCCGAAACCTTCCTCGTCGATCTTGATGTTATACTTCGCATTTCCCATGATATCCGAGAAGTGCGCACCGGCGAAATGACGCCCGATGTACATCCGCTTGGTGCCGCCCTTTCCGTCGGACAGAACCACGGCAAGTCCGGAGTCCTTATGATCGGCATCTCCTTCACGGGTCCATCCGATGCAGTCCGGATCATCGAAATAATCATGCTGGGGACCGTAAGCCTTGGTCTTGCGTGCCTTCAGCAGCTTGTCCAGCATGGTCTTCTTTGCCTTGATCTTATCATGGGGGATGCCCTTATAATCGCCATAGAATACACAGGGGTACCCGCTCTCGCGGAGCAGGATCAGGGCATAAGCCAGCGGCTTGAACCAGTCAGCCACCCATGACTCCAGTGCCTGTCCCGGCTGTGTGTCATGATTATCCACAAATGTGACCGCATGTACCGGGTCGCTCTGCACCAGGGTTCCGTCCAGGATGGTGCGAAGATCGTAAGCGCCCTCTGCCTTAGCGCAGTGGTACAGGTTATAGTGTAACGGAACATCGAAAAGAGATGCCTCTCCGCGGATATTCACCAGATAATCCTTCAGGACCTCCACATCCCCGTTCCAGTACTCTCCCACAGAGAAGAGCTCCCGTCCGGTCTGTCTTCTGACATCCGCAAGGAAGTCACGATAGAAGGACTCAGGGATATGCTTAACGGCATCCAGACGGAAGCCGTCCACATTTGTGGTAGCCACATACCATACCGCCCAGCGTACCAGCTCCTGATACACCTCGGGATTGGAGAAATCGATATCCGCGCCCATCAGGTAGTCGTAGTTGCCTTTTTCCTCATCCACACCTTCATTCCACTCCTTGCCCGAGAACTTGAAGATCGCATGTCTGGCTTTCTTCTGGTCCCAGTCAATTCCGTCGAAATGCTTCCAGTTCCAGGTGAAGTCGGAATACTTCCCCTTCCGTCCCGGAAATGTGAATTTGGTCCACGCTCCGATGATCTTGTCATCCGCCACCATCTGATAGCGGCTGTTCTCATTGAACTCGGCGGCGGAGACCTGCTCCACCTCATCTGCACCGATCTTATGATTCAGGACGATATCTCCATAGACATTGATCCCCTGCTTCTGCAGCTTTTCAATGGCATCCAGATACTCCTGCTTCGTTCCGTATTTTGTACGAACGCTTCCCTTTTGGCGGAACTCTCCCAGATCATACAGGTCGTACACACCGTAGCCGGTGTCGTCCTTTCCCATGGCGCCCTTATATGCCGGCGGAAGCCACACACTTGTGATCCCGCTGGTCTTCAGCTTGGACGCTTCCTCGGCCAGCTGCTTCCACAGCTTGCCATCCGAGGGGAGATACCACTCAAAATACTGCATCAACGTTCCGTTTTCTACCATCTCAGCCTCCTTGATCATTTTCAAAAATTATCCTTGGCCATATCCACGATATTATACCAAAGTTTAACACTTTAATCAACTAAAATGCGCCGTCGCTCCCCTCTTGTTACCGAGGCTCTCCTGTGCTATAATTTCGGCAATGTCCTGTATGGGCATGATCCTGTATTCCATCATTACAGAAAGAATTACAGAAAGAATTACAGAAAGAGCGGTGCAGCATGAAGATCGGGGAAGATAAGAAGATCAAGGCAGTGATCCGGAAGCTGGGAAGAGACATTCTGGTAACGGAATCCTTTCAGTCGGAAGTAAACTACATACAGCATGGAGAGATCGACTGCTATGAGCACTCCCTGGCCGTCACCTATATGTGCGTCTATCTGGCCCGGAAGTTCCGGCTGCGGGTAGATCTCCGCAGCGTGGTGCGGGGCGCACTCCTTCACGATTACTTCCTGTACGACTGGCATGATGATGTGGCCTGGCACAGGCTGCACGGGTACCACCACGCACGGACCTCTCTCATCACGGCCTGCAAGGATTTTCCCATGAACCGTACGGAGAAGCAGATCATTTTCCGGCATATGTTCCCACTGAACATATCCCGATTCCCCAACAGCAAAGAGGCAGCTCTGGTCTGCATGGCAGACAAGATCTGTGCCACCATAGAAACCGTTCACCGCAAACGATACGACCCCATCATCTATGAGGGACTGCGGCTTCCCGTGGAAGTCCCCATGTCCGACCTGAGGGGCCGGCGTCCATCGATACTTAGGAGGGATGAGATCAAATGTCTTACGCAAGCGCAGGAGAAATAAGCCGCCAGATCCACAAGCTGGCAAACATCTGCATAGAAAACAATCACATCGACCCGAACCTGTATGATGTGTACCATGTGAAGAAGGGACTTCGTGAGCCCAACGGAAAGGGCGTTCTGACGGGACTGACCGAGATCTCCACCGTAAACGGAACCCGGGAGATCGACGGACGGATGACTCCCATCGAGGGCGAGCTCTACTACCGCGGCATCGACATCCGCAAGCTGGTAGAAGGCTTCACCGAGGATCACCGCTTCGGATATGAGGAGACCGTGTATCTCCTCCTCTTTGGCTCGCTTCCGGACCAGCATGAACTGGAGCACTGGAACCGGCTTTTATCCCACGCCCGTCGTCTGCCCGATGATTTCGTGGAGGACGTGGTGCTGAAGTCACCCAACAAGGACATCATGAATGCCATGGCCCGTTCCATCCTGGCCCTGAATTCCTACGACCCGAAGCCGGACGATCTGTCCATACCCAACGTTCTGCGTCAGTCCATCAAGCTGATCGCAAATGTACCGCTGATCGCCGCTTACTCCTATCTGGCCTACCGTCACTACATGCAGAACCGGGGGCTTTACATCCATAATCCGAAGCCGGAGCTGTCCACAGCAGAAAACCTGCTCCGCATCATGCGTCAGCATAAGAAGTTCACGCCTCTGGAGGCGAAGCTTCTGGATATCGCCCTGGTGCTCCACGCTGAGCACGGCGGCGGAAACAATTCCACCTTTACGACCCACGTAGTCACCTCCTCCGGCACGGATACCTACTCCTCCGTGGCTGCATCTCTCTGCTCCCTGAAGGGACCCAAGCACGGCGGTGCCAACATCAAGGCAAAGAAGATGTTTGACGAGATGAAGAAGGAGATCAAGGACTGGAAGGATGATGATGAGATCTCTGCCTATCTTCTGAAGATCCTTCGGAAGGAGGCCTTCGACAAGACCGGTCTGATCTACGGTATCGGACATGCCATTTATACCAAGTCCGATCCCCGGGCCAAGATCCTGGAGCACTACACTGAGCAGCTGGCCGAGGAGAAAAAGCGTATGGATGAGTTCTACCTGCATCAGGCAGTAGCCCGTCTGGCACCGGATCTGATGCGGCAGGAACGGAAAATGTTCAAGCCCGTATCTCCAAACATCGACTTCTACAGCGGCTTTGTCTATAACATGCTGGACATCCCGGATGAGTTCATCACACCGCTCTTCGCCATCGCCCGTGTGGCCGGCTGGTCCGCACACCGGATCGAGGAACTGACCTGTACGAACAAGATCATCCGTCCCGCCTATATGTCCGTAGCCCATCCCATGGACTACACACCGCTTGAAAAGCGGTAAAACAAAAGAGGCATGATCAACGGCCCCGTTGATCACGCCTCTTTTACTATTGCTCCATCATTTCCTGTTCGATATAATCCAGCTGTTCCTTCAGCTCTTTTCTCGCCTCCGCGATCTTCGCCGGATCCTGGCCGTCCATCACTGCCTCGAACTGCCGCAGGCGCCGGTCGATCTCACGCCGGACATCTCCCACAGCCTCCTCATACATCCGATCACCCCGGGCCATAAGATAGCGGTTCTCCTCCTGCTCTCTGGGCGGGATCTTCAGGCCTGCCAGCTCCTCCAGCCGCCGGTCGATCTCCTCGTCCGTCATCTCATTTCCCTCGTTCCGGATCACGATGCGTTTTTCCGCCTTGGTGGATACAACCTTCACCACCACCTCCAAAATGGAGTTCACATCATACGTAAATGTGATGTCCGCCGACTCAGCTCCCTCCGGACCCTTGGGTACCGGGATCTCCAGCTCGCCCAGCCGGACATTGTTCATGGCCATGCGGTTCTCGCCCTGGAGCACCGTAACCCGGATGGCCGTCTGTCCGTCTGAAGCGGTAAACACCCTGTGGGTACGGCTCACGGGAATTACCGTATTTCTCTCTATGATGGGCAGATAATGCCCCGGCTCCTTGATGCCGCCGGGCTTGGATACGCAGATCTCCGTCCCCAGCGTAAAGGGGCAGACATCGGTAAGGATCATCTCCTTCACCGCCTCCGACCGCTCCTTCATGGCGCCCTGCAGCGCCGCGCCGATAGCAACCACCCGATCCGGATCGATACCGGTATTCGGGATCCGCCCAAAGGTCTTGCTCACAAACTTACGCAGGATCGGAAGCTTGGTGGCACCGCCCACCAGAAGGACCTCACCGATCTCGGAAAGATGTACATTTGCGTCCTTCAGCGAACGCTCGATGGGCTTCTTCAGCTTCGCCAGAAGCACCTGGCAGGCCCGCTCGTAGGCATCCAGCTCGATCTCTGCCGTATACTCCTTCTCCTTCAGGGTACACCGCATGGTGACTGTGTTTTTATCCGTAAACTGAAGCTTCGCCGCCTCTGCCGCCTTCCGTACCAGAGCCAGCTCCTTCTCCGAGAGCGTATAGTCCTCGATGCCGTTCTCCGTAAGGAACATTCGAAGGAGTACCTCCGTGAAATCCTCACCTCCCAGGAAGTTGTCTCCCGCAACGGCCCGGACCTCCATGATATTCTCAAACTGCTCCAGGATGGACACATCAAATGTACCGCCTCCCAGGTCAAAGACCAGATACTTGGAGTCCGCATGCTTCTGATGGATCCCGTAGGCGATGGCCGCTGCCGTTGGCTCAGACACGATGCGTTCCACGCGGAAGCCCGCCATCTGTCCCGCCTGCTTTGTGGCACGTCTCTGGGCATCATTAAAGTAAGCAGGCACACTGATCACGGCCTCCTCTACGGTTTTCCCGAGATAGGCCTCCAGGTCCTCCTTCAGACTCCGCAGCACAAGACCGGAAAGCTCCACAGCCGTGAACTCCCGGTTTCCCAGGCGGAAGATCCGCTCTGTTCCCATGCTCCGCTTGAAAACCGAAACCGATTCATTCGGATGGGTCACGCTTCTCTCCTTCGCAGTCTTTCCGATATACACTTCACCCTTCGCATCGATACTCACAACCGAAGGTGTCAGCAGCTCTCCCAGTCGGTTGGGCACCACCACCGGTTCGGTTCCGTCATAATAAGCGATCAGGCTGTTTGTTGTTCCCAGATCAATTCCTGCTATCATGCTTTAACCTCTTGATCACATTTTTCAGGCTTGCGTCATAGCCCCGGGTATTTTCTGCCTCCTCAAAGGCCAGAAGTGCTTCTCCGTTCCTTTTCTCTGCCAGATAGAGCCATCCCAGCTCTTCATAGGCAAGCGACACCACGTGGTTGATCTCGCCGTTCTTCGGAAGCTTGGAAAGAACCTCTTCCAGCAGCAAATGCGCCTTCTTATAGGACTTCTCCACACGGCGTCCCTGTGCCAGACGGATCTTCAGCAGATAGGACTCAGCTCCCGACCTCTGGAAATGCTCCAGATGGGACATATAGCGCTGAACCCGGCCTTTGCCGTTGAACTGGCGGGATGCACACTCCACCATATAGCCCAGATACCGGTATTTCACCGCGGGCCTGAGGTTTGCTGCCTGCAGAAGACTCTGCTCCGCCTCTTTATACTTCTTGTTGATCATCTGAAGATGACCGAGTAATTCATACTGATAGGGCGAAGTCACCTTCTTCCCCTCCACATCCAGCTCCTCTGCCTCCCGCAGCCGCCGGGTCAGGTTCTCCAGATCTCCCTCCTGAAAATGGACTCTGCACAGGAGGTCATACTTTCTGGACATCTCTTCCGCTCTCCAGTTGAAGCACCGGATCACATGCTCAGCCTTCCGGAACTGTCCGGACTGGGTATAGAGCTCGATCTCCTGAAGGACCAGCTCCTTGGTACGGATGCCTTCGCTGAACACCTTCTGAAGAACCTCCTCCGCCAGCGGATACTGTCGAAGCAGGATCAGCGCCCGGATCTTGCTGACCAGAAGCTCTTCCTGATCCTTGGGATTTTCGAGATGATCTTCGACCTGCTCCAGGATCCGCAGAGCATCCGCTGCATAATGGATATCCAGCAGCATCCGGCCGGAGACCATGAGATTCATGGCATCCGTAGAACTCTCCTCCACGGCCCGAAGGATCGCGTCCCGGGAAGCCTGATACTGACCCATCTGCATCAGACAGAAGGCCTGGTTCAGGAAGATACGGTTATCCTCCTCCAGATTCCCCTGGATCTGATAGGCATGCAGGGCCTCCTCATACCGTCCCATACTCTTATAGAGGGCCGCCAGTCTACGGTACAGATTGGGATTTCTGTCATTTTCCGCGATAGCCTTCTGATAGTACTCCATGGCATCCGTGGCCCTTCCTCCCGCCGCGCAGGCATCCCCCATCAGACGGTAAAACTCATCCAGCTCCTCCAGATCGGTATTATTCTCTTTCAAATGTGGCAGCACCGGTTTCAGCAGTTCTATCAGATCCTCTGTGGTGCCGTGCTCCTCCTGCTTAACCATGGCACGAAGAAGACATACGGTATCGCTTTCCGGATTCACTTCCTGATACCGGTCTGTGATCTTCTCCACTTCAGGATAGGCCTGCATGCGAAGGAAACATTTCGCCATGGTATAGTAGGGCTCTGCCACATAGGGGTAGATATTCATGGCGCGCTCCGCATTTTCCAGTGCCTCCTGAAGCAGCCCCAGACGGAAGCAGCATTTGGCTCTGATATTGGAGGACTGGAAACTCTGAGGTGCCCTTAGCTCCAGATCCTTGCATGCCTCAATGCTCTCCACATAATTGCCGCTCAGGTATTCCAACACACAGCTTTCCTCCAGCGTCACGAAATACTCATCATGATGCATTCCCTTGGCGGACTCGATATAGGTTCTGGCCGTATCATACTCCTTCTTCTGCATGTATCCCACGCCGATCAGCGTAAGGGCATAGCCATGTCTCTTTCTTACGGCGATGGCTTCCTCCGAGGTATCCGCTTCCGGGATGGAACGGATGGCCTCTTCCCAGGACTGCAGCGCAGGCAGTGCCTCCTCCGTCCGATGGATCGAAAGAAGGGAACGTCCCATATAGTTATAGTAGCCCGCACGACGGATGGGATTCTCCGGTGCCGGAACCTGAAGAAGCAGGTCCACTGCCTCTTCAAAACGATAACTCTGGTAAAGGGCTGCCGCCAGCTCCACCCGGCATTTGATATCTTCGGGTTCCTTCTCCAGATGTTCGGTCTTTTCCCTGATGATACCCTCGCAGGCCGAAAGCACCTCGCTCCGGAAGTACCCGTCATAGGGCGCATCCTGCAGAAGATCAAAGAAGGTGTCTCTTGCTTTTTCATATTCGCCGCGGCAGATCATGATCTCCGCCAGCCGGCCGCGGATCATCGGCGTGCTGCCCATCAGCTTCTCCGCTCTCCGGTAGCACTCCTCCGCACCGTCCACATCATCGGAATGCTGCAGGATATCACCATAGGTGATGACCACCCCCGGCACGTCAGGATATTCCCCGGCCAGTGCAGCGATCTTCTCCCTTGCTTCCTCCTTTTCACCGGTCTGCCAGATATAGCGGCACACCATGGCGTCAATATCCGGGTTCTCTACCGGCAGATCCGTGATCTTCGGAAGCAGTGACTTCTGAGTTTCCAGATCTCCCGCCTTATTTGCCCGGGAGAACTCCGAAAGGATACTGATCAGTTCATCATAGTCATAATCCTCCGGTCCCCGAAACAGCGTGAAATCCACTGCATCCGGGAACATGGCATTTGCCTGAATATAGTCCAGAAACCGGAAGGGATAGCGGCCCAGCAGTTCCTCCCTCTGCTCATCCAGAGAGAGACGTTCCGAAATGAATCGGAACACCTGATGAGGAACTACAAAATGTTCCATCAGGAAGTCCAGAACGGTATAAAGTGCATCCTCCGAGGTATCGATGGAATTCACATACGGAACATCCAGCACCTTCTCCCATTCAGAAACCTGAACACGCTGAAAAAACGATGCATATAATCTCTGCATCGCTCTTATCAGTTCCCCGCGCGGTGAGTTGTCCTCCTCCCGGATCTCCTCAGCCCCTTCCGTCTCCTCCGGCAGCTGTGACAGCCGCACAGCCTCCTCGTAGGCTGACCGGAGGGCCTGAAAGCCCTCCGGATCATCCTCCGGATGAACGGTCACCAGCTGTTTTCTGTAAGCCTTTTTCAGCTCCTCCGGATCCCGCGTCGGTTCAGTATTTAAAACTTCCCAAATGTTTAATCCCATTCTACATTAAGCCTTCCAGTGTTGTACGGATCGCCTTGATAAAGTTTTCTGTATTCAGTGTTGTTACATTTTCAAGCTCTGTGATGAGCGCCAGATCCTTGGTCATGGTACCGCTCTCGATGGTGGAGATGGTTGCCTTCTCAAGCAGATCTGCAAACTTCATCAGCTCCGGAAGTTCATCCAGCTCGCCGCGCTTCCGAAGTGCGCCTGTCCATGCGAAGATCGTAGCAACCGGGTTGGTTGATGTCTCCTCGCCCTTCAGATGCTTGTAGTAATGACGCTGTACGGTTCCGTGTGCAGCCTCATACTCATAGAAGCCCTGGGGTGATACGAGTACAGAGGTCATCATGGCCAGTGAACCAAAGGCGGAGGAAAGCATGTCGCTCATAACATCTCCGTCGTAGTTCTTGCAGGCCCAGATGAAGCCGCCCTTTGACTTCATAACACGGGCTACCGCATCATCGATCAGAGTGTAGAAGTACTCGATACCGGCAGCATCAAACTTCTCCTTAAACTCCTTGTCGAAGATCTCCTGGAACACATCCTTAAAGGTGTGATCATATTTCTTGGAAATGGTATCCTTGGTTGCAAACCAGAGGGTCTGCTTTGTATCCAGAGCGTAGGTGAAGCAGCTTCTTGCAAAGCTCTCGATGGAGGGTACCAGGTTATGCATACCCTGTGCAACGCCGGCCTCCTTAAACTCGTGTACCAGGACACGCTCCTCGGTTCCGTCCTCAGCGGTATAAACCAGCTCTACCTTTCCGGGTCCGGGGATCTTCATCTCGCTTGCCTTATAGACATCACCGTATGCATGACGTGCGATGGTGATGGGCTTTTCCCAGTTCCGTACACAGGGGGTGATCCCCTTTACCTGGATGGGTGCACGGAAAACGGTTCCGTCAAGGATCGCACGGATGGTTCCGTTGGGGCTCTTCCACATCTCCTTCAGGTTGTACTCCTCAACACGTGCAGCATTGGGAGTGATGGTGGCACATTTTACTGCTACGCCGTACTTCTTGGTTGCGTAAGCAGAGTCAAATGTGACCTGATCGTCAGTTTCGTTGCGGTGCTCCAGGCCGAGATCGTAATACTCTGTCTTCAGGTCCACAAAGGGGAGCAGAAGCTCGTCCTTGATGTACTGCCAGAGAATACGGGTCATTTCATCTCCGTCCATCTCAACCAGGGGTGTCTTCATTTCAATCTTACTCATGGGGGTCCTCCATTTTTATATATAACTTAATATAGTTAACATAACATTAGCTTTCCAGACTCCGGAGCAGCTCCTTCAGGACCTGGGTCTCGCCGTTCTGGGAGAGGGGCGGTGCCACATGACGGGCCGCATCCTTTACCTCCTTGCGGGCGCTGCCGATGGCATAGCTCTCCTTCGCCGCCTCCAGCATGCCGATGTCATTCAGATTGTCGCCAAAGGCCATGGTTTCTTCCTTCGTGATACCCAGAAGATTCTGCAGGTCTCTGACACTGCTTCCCTTATCCGCATCCGGCTCTACGATATCCATCCACATGGTTCCGGCGGATGCGATCTTGAACTGGTTCCGCCACTTCGGCGTGAACCAGGCATTTACGGTTTCCTCTGCGTGATCCTTCTGATAGATGGACATCTTTACGATGTCATCCCGAAGATGGGTCTCGAAATCACCCAGCACTTCAACATTAAACTTATAGGAATCCCGCAGCCAGTAGAACATTTCGCTGTACTCTTCACAGTAAGCACAGTCCACGCCGCACAGCATGATATCACAGCCCGGCAGGCGCTTTGCATCACGGATCAGCTCCATCAGAAGCGGTCTGGGAATGACATGCTTCGTATAAATATTCTTCGCATCCCGAAGGATACTTCCGTTGTCGGTGATATAGTACAGGCTCTCCCACACCGGATTGAACAGCTTCTTCATACTGAGAAACTGCCGTCCGCTGGCCCCGGCAAATACGATGCCGTGCTCCGTCAGCTGCCTTACCACATCCATCATTTCCGGATCGATCCGATCCGTTCCATCCGGCACCAGAGTTCCGTCTATATCACTTACCACCAGTTTGATCATGGGGTTCCTCCCGTTTATTCCATCTCATCTTATTCCATCTCATCTTATTTCGTCTCGCCCTGTCCGGCCGTTTCCGCAGTCCCGCTCTCCTCTGTCGCAGCGCTCTCTTTCTCAGCCGCAGCGCTCTCTTTCTCAGCCGCAGCCGCTTCGATCTCCTCCTGCAGCCGCTTCTCTGTCACGCGGGAGGTCAGGTGCTTATAGATCTGATCACAGGCATCCTTCTTATAGGAGAAGGGGATCAGGTATTTCTTCTTCCCGGCCCGTATGAAGATCAGACTGTAGATCATCTCATTTTCGGGAATGATCAGAGATACGTCATCGATCTGATCGTAGGTATAAACGGTTTCACCTCTGACATGCTTTACCGTCATCTCCGTATCCCCGAACTCGTAATCGATATCGTACTTATCCTCCTCAAAGGTATGGATGAACAGATAGATCCCGTATAAGCCGATGAGGGCTCCGATGATGGCACCAAACACATGCTTCGCGGCCATGCCGGAGAAAAAGAGATATAAAAGAAATGCGCCGAACACAAACAGAAAAACTCCGAGATATCTGAGTGTATTCCTGCTTTTTTTATTGCGTTTTACATGATAACGGATCATCGCCTGAACGGTTCTCCCCTCAAATAGTCATATTCTGCCATATCATACACCATTTCGCATGAATTCGCAACATTTCCTGTGCACGATAAGAGGTGCTGCGTATATCCCACCGGATCCAATCGGGTCCTGATTCTCACGTGCGCAATGAAAAAGTCCCGAGGCCATGCTTCGGGACTGATTCTTTTGCATCTTTATTATGCATTTCTGTATATGATCTCATGACGGCCGGGACCGTTAGATACCATGGTAATGGGGAAACCGATCTCCTTCTCGATGAACTCGATATAGTTCCGGCAGTTCTCGGGAAGCTCCTCATACTTTGTGATACCGCGGATCTCGCTCTTCCAGCCCGGAAGAACCTTATACACCGGCTTTGCCTTCTTCAGCTTTGCTGTGACAGGGAAGTCCTTTGTCACCTCTCCGTCGATCTCATAGCCTACACATACCGGGATCTCATCCAGATAGCCCAGTACATCCAGAACGGTAAATGCAACATCGGTGGTTCCCTGGATCCGGCAGCCATAACGGGTTGCAACACAGTCAAACCAGCCCATTCTGCGGGGACGTCCTGTGGTCGCGCCGAACTCTCCGCCGTCACCACCGCGTCTTCTCAGCTCATCTGCCTCATCACCGAAGATCTCGCTGACGAACTCGCCGGCACCCACTGCACTGGAGTAAGCCTTAACCACCGTAACGATCTTCTTGATCTCATAGGGCGGGATTCCGGCGCCGATGGCACCATAGGCTGCCAGTGTGGAAGAAGAAGTAACCATGGGATAGATTCCATGATCCGGATCCTTCATCGAACCCAGCTGACCCTCCAGCAGGATCTTCTTACCCTGCTTGATCGCCTCATAGAGGAATGCAGATACATCACACACATAGGGTGATACCATCTCCTTATATTCCATAAGGGTCTGATAAACCTCATCCACGGTGAGAAGCGGCTTCTTATACAGGTGCTCCAGCAGTACATTTTTCTGGGTGATCACCCGTGAGATCTTATCCTTCAGGGACTCTTCGTCATCAAAGAGCTCGCTTACCTGAAAACCGATCTTGGCATATTTATCTGAATAAAAGGGTGCGATACCGGACTTTGTGGAGCCGAAGGACTTGCCTGCAAGTCTCTCCTCCTCATATCCGTCCAGCAGTACGTGATAGGGCATAACCATCTGTGCACGGTCAGACACCAGGATCTTCGGGGTAGGAACGCCCTTCTCCTCGATCTCCTTTATCTCCCGGAAAAGCTTCGGGATATCCAGAGCAACACCGTTTCCGATGATGCTGGTGGTATGATCATAGAACACACCGGACGGAAGTGTATGCAATGCGAACTTGCCGTAATTGTTGATAATGGTATGTCCGGCATTTGCACCACCCTGGAACCGGATGATGATATCAGAGGTTTCTGCAAGCATATCCGTGATCTTGCCTTTTCCCTCATCGCCCCAATTTGCACCTACGATTGCTGTAACCATATTCTTTCGTTTCCCTTCTTTTTCCTACTTTATCCTGCTTTATCCTGCTTTATCCTTCTTTATCCTTCTTTTTCTGTCTTTCAAGTCCGGCCTGTATTATAGCCTACAACAAAGTAGAAGTAAAGAGGCATTTTCTAGGCCTTCGAATCCTCCGGGGCCTCCACGCGATAACCGACACCCTTCACTGTCCGGATCACATCCGCGCTGCCCAGCTTTTCCCGGATCCGTTTTATGTAAACCGTAAGCGTATTGTCCTCGACGAAATTGCCTGCCATATCCCAGATCCGTTCCAGGATCTGCTCCCGGGTCAGAGTCTGGCCCGCATTCTGGACCAGCATCAGAAGGATCTTGTATTCCAGCTGCGTAAACTCCACCGGCTCACCCTTCACCAGTACCAGATCGGACTCTGCATCCACCTCAACCTCTCCTACGGTGATACGCTTTTTGGTCTTTCCCGTGCGGCGCAGTACATTTTCGATCCTGGAGATCAGCTCCCGATTCCGGAAGGGCTTCAGGATATAATCATCCGCGCCCAGATCAAATCCCATGACCACGTCGCTTTCCTCATCCCTGGCCGTCAGGAAGATCACCGGGATATCCGTTTCCTCCTTCAGCTGTTTGCAGAGGTCAAAGCCGCTGCCGTCCGGCAGGTTCACATCCAGAACCGCCACATCAAACTGCATCCGTGCCAGCCGGTCATCTGCCATCCGTTTGGACATGCAGACCACCACCTCATAGCCCGCCTGCTCCAGTGTATACTGGAGACCGCGGATGATCATCGGACTGTCTTCTACCAAGAGTAATTTTAACTTCATTCGACTTAACTCCTTAATATGTTTGTCTTCGTATCGTTGCGATGATATTCATCTTTGCCTGTCTGCGGACTGCCGACCACATACAGAAGCCTACGATCAGCACCACCGCCAGAATGGCGATCAGGATCGCCTTATACGGAAATACATAACCATAGTCATAATTCCGCTTGATCATATGATAGATCAGGTAGGACAGCAGGATTCCAAGAGGGATACCGATCACAATGGACCGGAACGCATACATGGCTCCCTCCACCCGGATCATCCGGTAAAATTCCTTCCGGGTCATACCGACAGAACGAAGCATGGCAAACTCCCGCTGACGGAGATTCATATTCGTTGTGATGGTGTTAAATACATTTGTAACACCGATCAGAACGATAACGATGATGAAACCGTATAAGAAGATCTCCACAACCAGGATCAGTCGGCGGGATGCACCTGCCTCTGCCTCTTCATTATATACGCTCAGCTCACTGGTTTCACCATTTTCTTTCATTTTTTTAATGGTTTGTTCCATTTCATCCGCATCCTCAGCATCCAGATACAGATTCCCCGGGGCTATTTCCGCTGTCTTTCCTTCAAAAAACCGTTCACTGACGAAAAGGATCAGGCCGCCCTGCTTCTGCAGTTCCTCAAAACCGAAGGGAAGCTCGGAGGCTTCATCCGTCACCCGAAGAAGCTTCACATGACCGTCGACATATACATTTTCCTCCACGTCATACTGATTCACTTCATCCCAATAAGTCTTGTACTCGGCGGTATATTTGAAGTCAAATGTATCGCCGTCCTCCAGTGTGGTTGCCTTTTTATGATGAACAGTGCCGTCCGCGTCATAATGGAGAGAGTGATCTCCCAGCACTGCCACGTCTGCCGAGTCTGCCTTCTCTCCCAGATCATGGAGATAGTTTTTAAAATCCCGGTCGGGAAGGATCTCGATCAGCAGATAGGCGGATGCGCTGTCATCCTCATCATTCGTATTATAAAAGTCACCGGCCTGGGGATCAGCCATATATCTGTCGGCGGAGAGAGCACCTGTGACCTCCATGGTATAGAGGCTCTTTCGGATGCCCGGGAGGGAACGGATCTTTTCAAAGTCCGCCTTCACCTTTGCCGGAAGATCTCCTTCCGACACCTCAACATTGTAATTCATCTCAGTATAGACTTCACCAACGAGGCGCTTTCCGTATCCCACAAAGCTGTTGATGCCGATAAACACGGCCATTCCGATGACCAGAGAAACCACGGTGGTTCTGTATTTCTTCCTGGTCCGCTGCAGATTCTTCTTTGCGATCACACCACCGACACCGAAGAGTTTCTTCGTGCGTGCGCTGGCATGCAGCTTATTCTCGTAAAGCTTAACATGGGTCCTTCCCCGGATGATATCGATGGGGGTGATCTTCATGGCGGCATGGGCCGGAATGATGGATGCAAAATAGATGGTCACTGCCGACATCAGGATCGTACTGGCTACAACCCACCAGGGCAGCGTGTAGATCATCTTCATCTTCATCATATCTGCAAGAAGCAGATTCACCACCTGATCCAGCACCCAGATCACGAAGGCTCCAAGAGCAATGCCCGCCGCGGTTCCGATGGCAAAGATATAGGCACCTTCCCGAAGCACGATGTTTCGGATCTGCCGTTTGGTCGCTCCCACACTGGCCAGCATACCGAACTGGACCTTCTTATCTTCAACGGAGATACGGAAGCTGTTGGCGATAACGAACACACTGGTTCCGATGATGATAAGACAGATCACTAAACCAAGGCCCATGATCATCTTGGAGGTTCTGTCCGTGATCCCTCCCTCATACATGGCCAGCATATTTGAATTCGGAAGATTCGTATAACCCTCGGAAGCCAGCTGGAGCATCAGGTTTGCACGGATATCCATGATCTCCGACGGCATGTCGTAGCGGATAAAGATGTCCATCTCCCGGTCATTAAAGGTATCCTGCCGGAAGAGGCAGAGATAGGCGGGAGAGGAATATCCGTCCACATTGGAAAGATCCTCGACGATCCCCACCACCTTATATTTTTTCTGATCCTGCTTCTCCAGATATTCCTGCTCGTATTCGCCATCCTTGGGTTTCACCAGCGATCCGTCGGAAATCAGATGTCTTTCACCCAGCGTAATGGTGACCTCATCTCCCACCTTGGGAGCCGATTCCAGCTCCGCATAGATTTTTGGGATCACCAGCTCATGCTCATTTTCCGGAAGTCGTCCCTCTGTCACCTGTATATTCATCTGAGTGAACAGGGTATCATTCGCTCCGGAAATGTTGATATAGTTTCTCGTCCTGTCGTCATCCAGCACTTCCTCAAAGCCCTGATTCGAAAGGATACCTACCAGCTCCGCGTGCGCATTTTCGGTGATAAGATGGCTGATCTTTGCGGGCACATCATAGAACTGGTCATGATAATTTCCTACGCGAAGCTTATAATCCTCGATCACCGATGCACGAAAGGTGGCAGCCATTCCCACCACCGTACAGATCAGAGCCGTGGAAAGCATGACACCGATGATGGTGACTATGGTGCGCCTCCGGTTCCGGCTGAGATTGCGCTTCGTAAAATTCTTTATAACATTCACTGATTCATCCTCCCAATTTCGATCCTGTATCAGACTTTTCCATGTCAGCCTGCGCGTCTCACATCTTTTTTGATGGAGCCGTCCTGGATCGTGATCACGCGATCGGCCTGCGCGGCGATCTCAAGATCATGGGTGATGATGATAATGGTCTGGCCGGTGGTCTGGTTTGCACGCTGAAGCAGGGCGATGATCTCATCCCCCGTCTTCTTATCCAGATTTCCGGTCAGCTCGTCGGCCAGGATAATGGCCGGCTGGTTGATGAGAGCCCGTCCGATGGCAACCCGCTGCTGCTGCCCGCCGGACATCTGGCTCGGAAGGTGATGCTCACGTCCCTCCAGACCCAGGCTGCGGATCATTTCCTTCATCCGCTCCGGAGCAACCTCTTTCCCGTCCAGATCACAGGGAAGCGAGATATTCTCCTCTGCCGTAAGAACCGGGATCAGATTGTAGAACTGATAGATCAGTCCCACCTGCCTGCGACGGAATACCGCAAGGGTGTCATCATCCTGTGCATAGATATCCTCTCCGTCGATAAAGACCTGACCCGAGGTGGGCCGGTCAACACCTCCCAGGAGGTGAAGCAGTGTGGATTTTCCACTTCCGGAAGCTCCGATGATGCAGAGGAACTCTCCCTTCTCCACTGAGAAGCTGATATCGTCCACCGCACGGACCTCCGTTTCTCCGCTTCCATAAATCTTTGTCAAATGTTCAACTCTGAGGATCTCCATCTCCCTTATTCCTTTCTAACCTTAGCTTTATGCCTCCACGCAAGGGACCTTTTCATCTGCACCATCCGGGTTTTAAACCCCTTCCGGCACGCCCCTTCCGTGGAAGCCTCGTAGATGGTATCATGCGAAAGTGACTTTAAAGTGACAATGTGACAAATGAGTTTATCTCAATTGTCACATCGTCGTTTTCTTTATGCCTTTATGCGTTTTTCAGGTTTCTGGTTTTTATACGTTGATCTCAGCTGTGAGTCCCAGGAGATCCTGATTCTCATCCAGAACCGGACGGATCACCTCGAGGATGAACTCCTCTGTCTGCTGAGGTGCACGGCCCACGTAAAGACTGGGCTCCATCAGACTCTGCAGCTCCTCCAGCGTACGGTGGAAGGCGGGGTCTGCCGCGATCAGCTCCAGAAGGTTATTCGCCTTACCCTCCTGCTTCACCATACGTCCTGCTTCCATGGAGTAGGTACGGATCTTCTCATGCAGCTCCTGACGGTCTCCGCCGGCCTTTACTGCATCCATCATGATATTCTCGGTTGCCATGAAGGGGATTTCCTCCATAAACCGCTTGGTGATCACCTTGTCATAAACCACCAGACCGTCTACCACATTCAGATAGAGATCCAGAATTCCGTCGATAGCAAGGAAGCCCTCCGGAACGGACAGCCGCTTGTTGGCGGAATCATCCAGTGTACGCTCAAACCACTGGGTGGAAGCCACCAGCGCCGGGTTCAGGGCGTCACTGATCACATAGTCTGCAAGAGATGCGATACGCTCGGAACGCATGGGATTTCTCTTATATGCCATAGCGGAGGAACCGATCTGATTCTTCTCAAAGGGCTCCTCGATCTCCTTCAGGTGCTGAAGAAGACGGATATCATTTGTAAACTTATGTGCGCTCTGGGCGATACCGGAGAGCACATTTAACACACGGGAATCCACCTTCCGGCTGTAGGTCTGACCGGACACAGGGTAAACACCGGCGAAGCCCATTTTCTCAGCGATCCGCTGATCCAGACGGCGTACCTTTGCGTGGTCTCCGTTGAAGAGCTCCAGGAAGCTTGCCTGCGTTCCGGTGGTTCCCTTGGAACCCAGCAGCTTCTGCTGAGAAAGCATATACTCCACATCCTGAAGATCCAGGTACAGGTCATGCAGCCACAGAGTCGCACGCTTTCCGACTGTCGTCGGCTGTGCCGGCTGGAAATGTGTGAATGCCAGTGTAGGCAGGTCCTTATACTTCATGGCGAACTTTGCCAGTTCATTCATAACGTTCAGAAGCTTCTTCCGAACCAGCTGAAGCGCCTCCGTCATCAGGATCACGTCCGTATTATCTCCTACATAGCAGCTGGTGGCACCCAGATGGATAATACCCGCTGCCTTCGGGCACTGCTGTCCGTAAGCGTATACATGGGACATAACATCATGGCGGACCTCTTTCTCACGAGCCTTTGCCACATCATAGTTAATGTCATCCATATGGGAGCGAAGCTCCTCCAGCATCTCATCCGTGATCCGGGGACTTCCGTCCTCAGCGGTAAGCTCCAGCTCCTGCTCTGTCTCCGCCAATGCGATCCACAGACGTCTCCAGGTACGGAACTTCTTATCCGGTGAGAAGATATACTGCATTTCCTTGCTCGCATACCGCTCTGAAAGCGGGCTTACATACTTATCCATTCGTACTTCCTCCAGTTTGTTTGATCAAAAATCAGGTGTGCCTGAGCACACGCACGGACATTGTACCACAAAACCCCCGTACTTACTATTCAAAAACTGTCTAAAATAAAAAAATAAAATATAAAAGGTGTCTTTACAATTCCGGAAAGTTTGATGTATAGTATCTCCCGGTGTTTTATACCAAACTAAAAATCATACAAAAACCAATCGGGAAAAATCATGAAAAACAAGCTTCTGAAATTCATAAAGACCGACACCATTCTTGTGGTGTCCGGCGTGCTGGCAGTGATCTCCTGCTTTATCATCCCACCGGACAAAGAATATCTGAATTATGTAAACTTCCGTGTGCTGGCAATACTTTTCAGCCTGATGCTGGTGGTCAGTGCACTGGTGCGGATCGGTACATTTGACTATCTGACCAGACGGGTGCTGGGCCGGATCCACTCGGAGCGTTATATCTCCCTGTTCCTCGTTCTTCTGTCCTTCTTCCTCAGCATGGTGCTGACAAATGATGTGGCACTGGTGACCCTGGTCCCCTTCGCCCTGATCCTTCTTCGGGCCTTCGGCGACCGTCGGCGGACAGTGTATACCCTGATCCTTATGACCGTGGCTGCAAATCTGGGAAGCATGCTGACGCCCATCGGCAATCCGCAGAACCTGTATCTCTTTACGGAGTACGGCTTCTCGCTGAAGAAGTTCACGCTGCTGATGCTCCCCTACAGCCTGCTGTCTCTTGTTCTTCTGATCCTGAGCGTTTTTTTGCTGAACCGCACGGATCACACCGTTGATCAGGCCGGAGCCGTGGAAGCAGAGCGTCCCGGTCTCCCAAAGCTGTGCCTCTACCTCGCCCTCTTCATTGTCTGCATTCTTACCGTGGTGGGCACCCTGCATTATCTTGTCATGCTGGGCATTGTAGCGGCCGTCATCCTGGTAACGGACCGAAGAGCATTTCTGAAGGTGGACTATACCCTCCTTCTTACATTTGTATTCTTCTTCGTCCTCATCGGCAATCTGGGACGGATCGATGCGATCCATGATACCCTTACAAAGATCGTGGATCAAAATGTAACGCTTACCGCCATCCTTTCCTCTCAGATCATAAGCAATGTGCCGGCGGCCATGCTCCTCTCTGCCTTCACGAAGCAGGGAAGCGCTCTTCTCGTCGGTGTGAACCTGGGCGGACTTGGTACGCTGATCGCCAGCATGGCCAGTCTCATCACCTACAAGTTTTATGCCGCGGAACGGAAGAAGGGAGAAGGCTATCTGCTGAAATTCACCATCATCAACCTTCTCTTCCTGGCAGCACTGTACAGCCTGCACCTGATCCTTAGCTGAAGCCTCTGACTGTGCCAGGTCACGGCGTGGCGCCCAAGATAGAAGCCCTCCTGTTCTTGACATAGTTCCCTATGGAAATTATAATCTAAACAACGGCATTTGCCGCAGGGGAAAATAACGAATCGGAGGTTATGCAAATGAGCAAAGCATTGGATGCAAAATTAGACGATATCCTGGCCGACATGTCAGATGACGCAAAGGACAAGATCAAGGCAGACATCAAGAAGGCCGTAAAAAAGGATGTGAAAAAGGACGTCAGGAAAAAGCTGAGAGCAAGAAGACGCCGCTTCTTCCGCAGACTCCTGTTCCTTGGCGCGATCTGCGGCCTCGGATATTACTTCTACAAGAAGAATGATAAGATCCACGCAAAGGTAGATGATGTAGCCGCAAAGGTTCCTGACAAAGTGAACTATGTGATCTCCAAAGCACCGGACAAGGTTAGCTACGTGATCAAGAAAGTACCGTTCATCAAGAACGCTGACTAAGCGTGACAAGAGAGCCACGCGTGACAAAGGGGACAGTCCCTTCTGTCACGTTTTCCCAGGAAAACGTGACAAGAGGGACTGTCCCCTTTGTCACGCTGTTTTATCTTGAAAGCAAATGCGCCTTCTTCACGCTTGCAGGTACCAGCTCTTCTGAGGCCGGATCTCCGTAGGTGGTGAGATCTCCCAGCACCAGTGTTACCGCATTGTGAAGATTGTCGACCTTTGCCTGTTTGAAGTCTCCGGCGAACTCACCGTCCACGGTCCAGGGGATCTCGGTCACTCCCTCAACCTTCACGCATTTTGCACGCTCATAGATGATATAATCTTCCTTCTTTTTGTTTACCAGAACCGCCTCAAGGATCTGCTCCAGCTGCATGATATTCTTCGGCTTGCGAATGAATACACACTCGAATTCTCCGTCATGGAAGGACATATCCCGAAGTCCCACAGCCCGGAAACCTCCCACGGAACGGGAGTTGGTAACCTGACCGTACAGGAATTCTCCGGTGATGATCCGTCCGTCAAAGGACGCCTTCAGACGATAGGTCTTTACATTCTTCAGAGACTTGGCACCCTCAAGGACATAGGCTGCATGTCCCAGCTTTGCCTTCAGGTTCCGGGGTGTGGCATAGGAAACCTCCGTAAAGATACCGAAGGCCGATACGTAAATGAAGTTCTGATCCCCCAGACGGCCCACATCCACCGGACAGGGGAAGCCGTTCATGATCTGCTTTGCAGCCACCTCCGGCTTCAGACTGATGCAAAGACTCTTTGCATAGTCATTGGTGGAACCACAGGGAATATAGCCCAGCGGCGGCACCTTATCCGTCCGCTGCTTCAGGCGCATGATCCCGGTAACCGCATTATCCAGAGATCCGTCACCGCCGGAGATCACGATCATATCGTACTGATCTCCCACCTCATAGATGTGATTCTCCGCATCCTCAGCAGATTTGGTGGTATACACCTCCACCTGATATCCGCCGCGGGAAAACTCGTCCACTACCTCAACCATTTTCTTCTTCAGCTGATTCTTTCCCGCCTTCGGATTAACGATGAAGATCAATTTTTTTTGCGACATAACTGTCATATCCTCTCTTTCTCAGTTTACATGCGGGGCAGTCACCGCAGCCCTCGCCAATGATGCCATTATAACACGTAAGTGTCATATCGCGCACTATTTCAAATCCCCCCAGCTCATCTGCCAGAGCCCAGGTTGCTTCCTTGTCGATCCACATCAGCGGAGTGATGATGTCGAATTCATAGTCCATGGCCAGATTCAGAGTCGTATTCAGCGACTTGATGAAGATATCACGGCAGTCCGGGTATCCGGAGAAATCGCTCTGGGATACTCCCGTCAGGATGTCCGTGATCCCATGGGTCTTGGCGTAGATCGCCGCATAGGTCAGGAACAGAAGATTCCGTCCCTCCACAAAGGAATTGGGTGTTCCCTCTTCCGGAGCCTCCTTATCCACCGGGATGTCATCCCGCGTCAGAGAATTCGGTGCCAGCCGGTTCAGCTCATCCAGATTCAAAATGGTATGCTTCACAGACAGCTTATCCGCAATGGCTTTGGCACATTCCAGCTCCTTCTTATGCCGCTGGCCATAGTCAAAGGATATGGCCTCCGCCTCCTGATAATGATTCAGCGCGTAGAGAAGGCAGGTTGTCGAATCCTGCCCGCCGCTGAAAACCACAAGTGCTTTCTTCCTGTTTTTCATAATACGGTCCTTCTTTCTTTCCCGGTATATCCATCCACTTCCACGCAGGTCCTTAGTGATCCGGCGCCAGTGTCAGGATCTGCTTTCTCAGATTCTTATCTGTTTCAAATGCGCCGCGGAGTGTCAGTGTCACGGTCTCAGCCGGCATATTCTTGATCCCTCTTGCCGTCATGCAGCTGTGCTTTCCTGTGATCAGAACCGCCACATCCTCCGTGCCTGCGATCTTACCGATGATATAGGCGATATCTGCACCGATCCGTTCCTGGAGCTGCAGACGCTTGCAGACCATAACCGCAACTCTTGCGATCTTGCTGAGGCCGATAACCTTGTCTGTGGGCACATAGGCAATGGATATCTTCATATCGTACATCAGTGCCATATGATGCTCGCAGTAGCTGAAGGCACCGATATCGCGTACCAGCACGATATCCCGCTTCGAGCCTTCGGTGATGGGGAAGGTTTTGTTGAACATTTCCGCGATCTCATCATTACTGTACTGGATCCCCTCGAAAACCTCCTGATACATCCGGGCCACACGGTCCGGTGTATCCACCAGTCCGGGACGGTCCGGATCATCTCCGATGGCCTCGATGATCCCTCTCACATGCTCTCTGATCTTTTCCAAATCCATACTCATTTCAGACACCTTTCTTATTCGGATCCCAGATATGCTTATGCAGCTGAAGCTGCATTCTCACATCATTCATCCGATATTCCTGCAAATATGCTACGATCTCCTTCGGATCGATCCTTCCAAAGACTGGACTTATGTAAACTGCACATTTCTTTTCCAGCCCATAGCTCTCATTCATTTTTCTCAGCCAGTCCAGATCCCCTCTGTCACTGACCACATATTTCACCGTATCCACGGAACGAAGCAGGGACAGATTCTCCATCCGGTTATGCTCTGCCATTCCGCTGCCGGGACATTTCAGATCCATCGTGAAGCTGATGGCCCCGGGGATCGAAAGGAAGGACTCCAGCGGAATCGATCCGTTGGTCTCGATCTCGATCCGAAGCTCCGGATCCGACCCCAGCCGCTTCAGCAGCCGATCCACCCCCTCTGCCAGAAGGGGCTCGCCCCCGGTCAGCGTGACATTTCTCACACCGGTTTCCTTCACCCACTGATAAAGCTCTTCCTCCGTCAGCAGCTCTGAGGGCGCCTCCGGATCACAGGACCAGCGGGTGTCACAGTAATTGCAATGCAGATTACAGCCGGCCAGCCGGATAAAGCAGCTCAGCTCCCCGGCCCGTCTGGCCTCTCCGTTGATACTGACGAAATGTTCCGTCACATGATAAGTACTCACACGCGTTTCCTCTTCTTCTATTCCTCATAGCAGGCATAATTATTCGGGGTCTCATACACCCGGACCATGCTCACCGGAAGTCCCGACTTCTTCAGATAATCATAAAAATACTTTGCAAAGCACTCCGCCGTCGGTCGGAAGGGGAACTCAATGATCCGGAAATTCTCCTCCTTTAAGGCAGCCATGGTGGCAGGCTTCAGGCTTCCCTCTTCAATGAGAAGGCTGTGATCCAGCCGGTTGGTTTCCGCCCGAAGCACATTCTTCATATCGGTAAAGTCCATGATCATCCCCCGGAAGGAACCATCCTCCTGCAGCGACTCCGCCTGGATCTCCGCCTCCACCACCCACCTGTGGCCGTGAAGGTTCGCACATTTCCCATCATAATCCTTCAGAAAATGTGCGCTGTCAAAAAAACCCTTTACCTGAATCTTATACATAAGCTCCTCTTTTCGAAATGCAACCAGGTACGATCCACACAAAAGAAAAAGGCAGGCTGCCGCCCGCCCTTTTCTGCATACCAAAAAAAGCAGTCGGTCCCGGTTTTGATAAAGCTGGAAGGTACCAATGAACAGCTGACAAAGTAACTATTCGAGGTCGTCATGACCAACAACCACGAGCCGTGCTTGCACGGGTGAGTGGTTGGATGGGCAGGGCGAACCTGCGAAGCAGGAACGAAAGCATGCGTCACAGACAGAAGTGCCGAAGGCACGATTGGCGCACGCAGTGCGACAAGTCTGTGACCGCAGGCTTTCGTGCCTCGAATAGTTACGGACTGTCGCACCCGCGGCAGATTTGTGACCGCAGGCTTTTCGTACTGCAAATAGTTACGTAGAAAGTCTGTGCCCGCAGGCTTTTTCTTACATCCCCAAAAACTTCTTCACTACCCCTTCCATCTCTTCCTTCTCGCACACCGTCTTATGCAGAACCTCTGCACTCCGGATGTCCTCGATGGCCTGGGGCACCTTAACGCCTGACAGCTGCTCCAGACGATCCACCAGAGCGAAATCCTCTTCGCTGTCGTAGGCCGGATCAATGGCTGTCATCACGCTTCTTGTAAACTTGTAAGGACTTGCGGTAGATGCGATCACGGTCGGTGTTGCATCCCCGGTTTCCTTCTTGTACATATCATAAACTGCTGCAGCAACTGCAGTATGGGTATCAAGGATATAACCATCCTCTTCATAAACACTCTTGATGGTCGCTGCCACAGCATCCATGCCCGCATAATTGCCATAGAACTGTGAGAGCGCTTCCTTCATCTCATCGGTAATGGTGTACTTTCCTGTCTCGGAAAGCTCCTTCATCAGCGCCGCATTCTTGTCCGCATCATTTCCGGCGATCCGGTAGATGAGACGCTCCAGGTTGCTGGAGATCAGGATATCCATGGACGGTGAGGATGTCAGGATAAACTCACGGTTCCGGTCATATACACCTGTGGTGAAGAAATCATACAGAACCTTATTGTCATTGGAAGCACAGATGAATCGATTCACCGGCAGTCCCATCAGGGAAGCATAGTAAGCTGCCAGGATGTTACCGAAGTTTCCTGTGGGCACAACGATGTTGATCTTGTCTCCCACCTTGATCTCGCCGGACTGAACCAGCTGAGCATACGCATAGTAATAGTAAACCATCTGCGGAACCAGGCGTCCGATATTGATGGAGTTTGCAGAGGAGAACTGGAAGCCCTTGTCGGCCAGCTCCTTTGCCAGCGCCTCATCACTGAACATCTTCTTAACGCCGGTCTGCGCATCATCAAAATTACCGGTGATTCCTGCTACAAATGTATTCTTTCCCCGCTCGGTTACCATCTGCTTTTCCTGGATCGGGCTGACACCTGACTTGGGATAGAATACAGCGATCCTTGTTCCGGGAACATCTGCAAAGCCTGCCAGAGCAGCCTTTCCGGTATCACCGGAGGTAGCAGTCAGGATCACGATCTCGCGGTCCATATGATTCTTCTTAGCAGAAGTTGTCATGAGGTACGGCAGGATGGAAAGTGCCATATCCTTAAAAGCAATGGTCTTTCCATGGAACAGCTCCAGGAAATGTGTGTCATGATGCTTTACCAGCGGTGCGATCTTCGGATCATCAAACTTGGAATCATAAGCACTGTTAATGCAGTACTTCAGCTCCTCCTCCGTAAAGTCCGTCAGCATACGGCTCATTACCTCGTATGCGATTCCGCGGTAGTCCATTTCCGCCAGCTTCTCCAGCGGCAGATCCATTACCGGGATCTCATCCGGTACAAACAGTCCTCCGTCATGTGCAAGTCCCTGCAGGATCGCCTGTGATGCGGTAACGGTCTCATTCTTGTCTCTTGTGCTTCTGTAAAGAAAACCCATGTGTTCCTCCTAAGGTTATAAAAAAATTAGAATAGTTTATGGTAATCTATACACATCCAGATGCTGGCGGCCGAAGTTGTTCGCCTCCTGATGTGTATTGAAGTAAATGTCGATCCGGTGTCCGTGAATTCCGCCGCCACGGTCCTCAACCACGTACAGCTGACCCTTGATGATCAGCTTAGTACCAAAGGGGAATTCCTTCGGTCCGGCAACCGTATGATTTGCCTGAACCATGGCGCCGCTGGCCGTGATACCGTCAGATTTGTCACAGCAGAGAACACATGCACAGTATGCCGTGATCTCCCACTCTCCCAGATACTCAGCGCCCACAGCTTTCGGATCCATGTAGATGGGCTGTGAAGGCCCGCCCACATAATAACCGAGATTCTCATCCATGCCGGCTGCTGTAGGTCCTGTGGTGGGGCCGATGGTCACAGCATCCTCTGTGGAAATCTCGTTGATCTTGTATTTTTCAGCTCTCTGCTTCGTCATTTCCCGAACAGAGTCCTTGCTGCTGGAGAGCTTTATGATATTCTCCCTTGCCTTTTCACTGGCCTCGGCCTTTTCCTCCTGCTGAGACTTGGCCTCAGTAGCGGTTTCAACAGCCTTTTCTACCTCTTTGTTCTTGGAAAGCTCCGGATGCAGAGACTCATAAGTGATAGCCTGATACCGTGTTTCATAGATCGGTGCCTCATACAGTTCTCCGGCTGCCACGATCCGTCCATAGCTTTTTGTCTGCTCCATATGACGGGAAATCAGCGCCGCCGCAACAACGGCAACAAGCGCAAGGATCACCACACCAAAGAAGAAATTACGAAGCCGTTCCTTGAATGGCTTCTTCTCGACAATCTCTTCATAATCATCATAATCAAAATCTTCATCCAGCATGTGCAGCCTCCTTTCCCGGATCAACACCCGTAAGGTATCCCGCTGTTCTACTTATTCTACTTTAGCAACATAATATTATATGCTATTCCCGGGGAACGGTCAAGGGAAAGAAAAGAAGCAAAAGAAGCAAAAGAAGCGATGCACAATCCTCTTCTTTTCATCCCTCCACATTTCTGATACAATAGGGAACAGATATTTTACAGGCAGTACCACAAAGAGGAGTATCCATCAACGAGTCTGATGAACGTTACAGCACCGCGGAAGACGCCATATATGACGCCTTCTTCCTTCTTCTTAAGGAGAAGGATCTGGAGAAGATCACCGTATCCGACGTGATCAAGAGGGCCGGCATCGTCCGCAGTACATTTTATAATCATTATGAAAATATCCCGGCGCTGATGGCCGCTGCCGAGGACCGCACCATACAGGACATCTTCACACTGATGGAGAGCTTTCATCCGAAGAATGACAAGGACATGTGCTATTCCTACTTTCTTGCCATCTGCAACTACACGAAGAAGAACCGGTTCCTTGCACTTCTGCTGCAAAGTCCCCGGGAGGATGCCTTCTTTGAAAAGGCCATCACCATGTTTCACAAATACGTGTCAAATGTGACGCAGACCGCTGAGCGGCCTCCGCAGCAGAAACTGGAGTTCTCGTATATGATCGCCGGCGCCATCGGCACCACCATCGGCGTCCTGCATAAATGGATCTCAGACGACTTTGCGACTCCGGCGGAAGAAGTCGCCGAGCTGCTGTCGAAGATCTTCCTGTCCGGTATCCTTCCTTATCTGTCATGAGACACCGCGACCGAAAAAACCATAAACAGCGATAGGTTGACATAAAAAAGCGAATGAAACCATCCATCTGGGTAATCCGGGTAAGGCTTCATTCGCTTTTTTATATTTTTTATCTCCCATCACCTGGCAGATCAGTCATCGATCTCTGCCTCCGGGCGTTTGATCTTTCCGGTTGCATTCCGGTGGAAGGGGTTCTTTCTTACCACCAGACCTGTGATCTGACGGTAGGAGGGCTGACGGCGGTTATACTCATCCAGCATAGCCCTGAGGCCGGCCTTTACCGTATCCTCATCCAGTGCCTTCGCCTTCACCACATCCTGATCCGGATAGATCCGTGCCGTAAGTCCGTTGTTCTCACCGGTTACGATCACCTCGCCTACCAGCGGGCTGAGGCCCAGTTTATTTTCGATCTCCTCCGGAGAAATGTTCTCCCCGTTGGAAAGAATGATCAGATTCTTCACACGGCCGTTGATGAAGAGGAAACCATCCTCATCAATATATCCCTTATCTCCTGTGTGAAGCCAGCCCTACATTTGCGAGAGGACGTCCGATGGAGCCCGGCTTATGATCCTCCGGCATGTTGGCGCTGATGACCGGAGAGCACTCGGACATGCCATAGCCCTCAAGTATCGTCACGCCGTACTCTGCGTATTTCTCGATATAGAAGGGATCCAGATGTGCACCACCCGTGAAGATGATCTCCAGATTTCCGCCGAATACCTGCTGTGCCACAGCTGCCTTCGGAACAGAAGCATCGATGGATGCCAGCTTCTTATAAATGGTCTCGATCATGAGAGGAACCATCAGCATTACATTTGGCTTATAAATGCTCATATTCCGAACCATATGCATGAAGTTGTCATTGATGCAGATCACCGCACCCAGAGAGAAGCCCTTCAGCCAGTCCATGACAAGACAGAATGCATGGTGTACCGGAAGCACGCTCATCAGAACGCAGCCGGGGTCCTTCTTATAATTTACATTCTCCACATTCCGGGCCAGATTGGTCTGGCTGAGCATAACACCCTTGGCCTTACCTGTGGTTCCGGAGGTGTAGATCAGCGTTGCGATCTCAGACGCCGTACGGCCTTCCACATCCGCTTCTCCTTCACCGGCAGCCTTCACGTCAGCCAGTGTACTTACGCCCTCTGCCGTTTCTTCCTGCAGAAGCCAGATCTTACGAAGCTTCGGACACTGTGCGGTAAAGAGTTCTGCGTATGGTGCAAGCTTCGGTGCAAGGAACAGCGCCTCTGCATCTGCATCCACAAGCAGTGCTGCCAGATCCTCTGCCGGAAGTCCTGCATCCAGCGGGATCGCGATGTTCTGTCCTGTGGTGATTCCGAGGTACGCTGCGATCCAGCTTACAGACGCGGTACCGATCAGGGAGATATGTGCTCCCTGAAATCCCTCTTTCTTTAATCCCTTCCGAACTGCGGAGATGCTTTCTCCCAGTCCCTTGTAGCTGATCTCTTTTACTTCCTTCTTTTCCAGCCAGCGTACCGCCGGAAGCTCTGCATATGTTTTTTCGGAATTATCCCATAACTCACGGATCGTATTCATCTTTCTTACCCTTCTGCACGATAGTGGTGCGCTCTTTATCAATCTATATTTACTGAGCAGCCTCGATCATCCGGATGGCATCGCTGATGGTATAAACTTCCTTCGACATCTGCTCCGGATCCAGCTCAACATCAAATGTATCCTCCAGCTCTCCCAGGAAGGACATGAAGTCCAGAGAGCTGAGTCCCAGATCCTCACGGAAGCGCATATCATCCGTCATATCCTCTGCCTTAACGTTGCAATACTGAGCTGCGATGTTCTTAAACTGCATTACCTTATCCATTGACATTTTTATTATCCTCATCTTTCTGTTTTTATTATTGTTTTTCTATCTTTTCACACTGTCACAGGTCCTGATTCTGTATCAGACCACTTGCATTTCATCGGCAGGGATCATACTCTCTCCATGAGCTCACCCAGGGTAATATCCGGATTCGAGATTCCCGTGAAAAGGATCCGCATCATGTAGTAGTACATAAGCTCCATATCCTTCTCATCCAGCTTCACTGTCTGATAGTGATAGGAGAAGTTCATTCCACCGTTCTCCGTATGTGAAACCGTAAGGTACATTTTCTTGGTAGCCGCCCCATTTGCAAACCACTTGTTATGCATGGGAATGTTGGAGATAAAGGAGTTCTGCGGCTTCACCGGCATGGGCTGATATGTCAGATAGCAGCTCTCATAGGTGGTGTCGTCCGGTGTCTT
Organism: uncultured Lachnospiraceae bacterium; assembly: GCA_902792005.1. Classification (GTDB taxonomy): domain Bacteria; phylum Bacillota; class Clostridia; order Lachnospirales; family Lachnospiraceae; genus Eubacterium_Q. Next base: position 2,322 of record CADAXW010000004.1, on the reverse strand, counting down.
GTACCTGCGCTTCATTTCCTCGCGGATCAGCGCCGGGTCGTAATTGCTGTGCATGTAGATCCGGTTCTGTACACTCTGGATCTCATATGCTGCAGAAAGGAAATCCATGTCTGCGGGAAGTACCGTACGGCAGGGGAACATGATGGTTCTGCTTCCGCCGGAGGTCCACTCATCATGAGTACTTCTTCTGGAAATGAAGTTCTCAATGGTGATATCCTCCTGTCCGTTGTTCACCTTGGACAGATAGGTTCTTATGCTGAGAAGCAGGAGGTTTGTCATGGAGATCTGATGATTCATGCAGAAATCGATCAGTCCCTGTGTGGGCTCCGGTTCCAGCACGTAATCCTTCACTGCCACAAACAGCTTCTCTCTCTCGATGTCTGCGGCACGAAGCTTCTTGTTCTTATGCTTCTTCCGTGCCTCCTCAAGAACCGACGGTCCCTGGATATCGGAGTAGAGGGGCTCGCCCAGCTGATCCAGCTGATCATCCCAGAACTTCTTATCCTTCGCAAACCGCTTCTCGTTGCTTGCCTTTGCCAGGTCATTCTGGAGCACGGTTTCGAAGTCTGCCAGCGGAGCCGGATAATCGGAACCGAAGCGGTAGTGTGTATATAATGCCATCAGGTCTTCCACCAGAACAACCAGTCCACAGGAGTCGATGAGGCGGTGATCCATGTGGATGAAGAAACCGTTATATCCCTCCGGAAGCTTCATCATGTAGATCTCACACATGGGGCGGTTATCTCCGTCCAGTGTTTCGTATGCCCACTGCTGCATCAGGTCATCTGCTTCCTTCATGGTCATTCCTGACAGATCCTTCAGCGGAACATCCCGTGTATCCTGCTTCACAAGATACTGCTTGATCTTTCCGTCCTTATCGGGCTTTGTGAAACGCAGCCGCATGCATCCGTATCTCTGATACTCCATCTGGATACATTTCTTCAGAAGTCCGAAATCCAGCTCTGCCTTCAGAGAGGCAATGATGCTGACACCGGATACCTGCTGTGTCTTGTACTCCCGGATCCATTGATAATGCATGTTCTGTGCTGCGACCAGCGGATACTCATTTCTCTTCACACTCATGACTCCCTCCGTTTTTCCTCTTGCTTATCTTTTCCTCTTGACGGCTGCGACTTTATCACAGGATTTTTCCTAATGCAATACCCTCTCCGAGTTAACAGACACATTGATGAAAACTGACCGACAGATATCGGACACAGAAGCAGAAAGTGTTTGATATCTCCCGAGTGGAAGTCGGCAGAAACAGAAAACCGCCGACACACATAAATGCATCGACGGTTTTATCTTTCTCTTTCTTATCAATCTTACAGGTAGACCACATCCTCCGCATCAGGAACGATCCAGCCGGTCAAAGAAGTTCATCAGCTTCTCCTTATAAAGCACCGGATCCACAAAGGAGCCGCAGAGATGCCGTGCGTTCGGGATCAGCACCAGCTCCTTCGGAGCATGACAGAGTTCAAAATTCCTGACCGTATTCTCCGGCCAGACATAGGTGTCCGCTTCTCCGTGGAAAAACAGCACCGGCCGAGTATTTGTCCGCAGAGCCTCTGTGGTATCTGTCTGCTTCATCTGAAAACGTCCGAAGATCCGACAGAACAGATCCGTCCTTAAGAGCAGTGACTCGATCCAGTGTAAATGGAACCAGCCTGAAGCTATATCCCGAAGCTGCTGCTTCATGGAATGAAATCCACAGTCTGCGATGAGCCCCTTTACGTCTTCCGGAAGTGTATGCCCGGCTGCTAGCAGGATTGTTGTTGCTCCCATGGATTGTCCGTACAGATAGATGGGCAGCGCATCCGTATTCCTCTGATGCAGATAATCTATCCATTCCAACACATCATACTGTTCCTTTGCACCAAAGGTGATATAGCTTCCTTCACTTTCCCCACAGCAACGCTGATCGATAAAGAGAAGGCTTGATCCCTCTAAGCGGAAGAACTCCGCCATATGCGCAACACTGCCAAACCGGGTTCCTCTGTATCCGTGACTGAGCAGTATGATACGCTTTGCATTCTCAACCGGAAACCAGGAGGCATGAAGCCGCAGTCCGTCTCTGCTCCGGATATAGATGTCCTGCATCTCCTGAGCCCTGCACCATGCCTTCGATGCTTCATACTCTTCTTCATATCCGTTCTTCGGATGATTGATCACAGTATGATTCAGCTGAAACCATTTTTTCCGATTCGGATTACCTTTATTATCCTTCTTTTCCTCCGTCTTATCTTCGGTCTTCTCCTTCTTTCCACCATAGGTGATAAAGTAAAAGAACGGCCAGCCCATGGCCATATATACACCTCCGGC
>CADAXW010000003.1:140088-142426 GCA_902792005.1 uncultured Lachnospiraceae bacterium | reverse complement strand
TCCTGCCACCAGGATGTTATTTGCGTGAAAGTCCCCGTGAACAAAGGGAAGCTCCTCATAACCACACTGCCCTATCATCTTCCTTACCTTGCCCATACGAAACTTCGTGATAAACTTATTCCGGGCACGATTCATATAGTTTTCCAGCTTTCCCGCCTTCGTATCGAAGGGGCCTGAGGTCAGGATACTGGACAGATACTTCTTAAAGAGCCTCTCTCCTGTCTCCACTCTGGAGATATCCACTCCAGACTGAGACAGAGTCTCTACATAGGTCCTCCATTTGGTGAGCATCTTCTCCACCAGGACACGGATTGCTCCGTCCTCCGCCTCACCTTCGACCAGCTTCTTCAGCCGACTTCTCCTTCTCAGTGTCTCACTTTCTGTCAGGAATTCAGAGACCACCAGCTCCGGATAGTCCTCCTCCGGAACATAGACCGGAGTAACGTCCTTCCCCTGAAGCGCCTGGTACACTTTCTGCTCCGTGAACAGGGCGGAATGATACAGCTCATACTGTTCCCCTGCCATATTCCACTTTAAGAACCGCTGCTTCTCACCCTCTCGGAAGGAAAAACAGTATCTTCCCTTCCGGGCATTTTCCTCCACAAGTTCAAACTCTGTGATCCCACGGGCATCAAAAAACTGCCGGATATACTCGGGATACTTTTCCTGCTCTGTCACTGAACTCCCTCCTTATTCACCTTAAGGATGATGGCTGCCGTATCCTTGGGATCTACGCCCAGGGGCAGATTCAAATGTATCCGATTCGCCTTGGACAGGCCGCGGATCAGGATCTCCTTATAACGCTCCTCCAGCTCGGAAACCGCCGGATAGGAATCGGCATAGTTATCTCCACTGACAGCACGGATATTCGTCAGAAGCTCATACAGCTCCTTCAGCTCACGGAAGGAAGCAAACCGGATGCGGTCCGCCAGATCCTCCATGGAGATCACGCGCATTTCCGGCTGACTGATGCCTCGCACTCTGGACAGAAATGCCACCGTCGTCAGCGGTGCACCGTCCTTGATATGATCCCCGAAGATCTCCGAGGGCTTAAAGCGATAGGCCGGGTTCTTTCGTGCCAGCTTCTTCGCCTTCCACTCAAACTTCTTCACCGGTCCCAGACGCTTTACCGCACCGTTCAGATAGGGATCCCCGTATTTGATATCACTTCCATGAACGGAAGCCTTCTTCTGCATCAGACGAAGGTGCCCGTCTCCGGTGAGGATACCGAAGTCCTCAGCCACATAATTCCATCCATGATTGGAGATCAGCTCCGCCATGGTACTGGTCTTTCCGCAGCCGCCGGTTCCCGTGAGAATGATTCCGCCATCGTCCTTTCCAACCATGCCGGAATGAATAAACACTGCATCAATCTTCATCAGAGTGATGGCGAATATATACCACAGACAGGAATAGTTGGCGATCCGCTTGGCAAAGATCGAATACTTATCATGATGCTTAAATGCGAAACGGAAGGGCGGAACAGAGCAAAGCTTCTCTGACTTCGAGCTTCCCTTCGGCTTGATCCACGCCTCTGTCGGCGCATCCGCACGGAACAGATTCTTTACCGCATAAGCATAGTGTGTTCCGTTGTTCACCCTGTAGGTGTCCCTGTTAAATGCGATGGATGTGGAAACGGCATAGAATTTTTCGTTGATCTTCAGCTTATCCTTTTCATTCAGGATATGAAGTTTCAGCATACAGTCCTCAGCCTTCACTTCCTTCCGAAGTGCGTCTGAGAAATAGTCTGCGCAGGCATCATAATAACGTCCCTCTCCCTCCATGGAAAAGGCCAGGTCGCCTACCTTGTAATAAGTGATCATATTACTTCCCTTTCTGATCTCTATTTTTGTTATATGAAACAAAAGACGCAAGTTCCCATACGGGAATTTGCGTCTTCTGAATCCGTATCGGATGGATTACTCAGCCGGTGCAGCATCTACCTCGGGGGTAACATCCTCAGCGATTTCCTGATCATCCTCAAAGAAGTCATCATCGAAATCGTCATCAAACTCATCAAAATCATCCAGATAATCCGGAGTAAGGTACTTGTAAACTGCTACTGCAACTGCAGCAACCATTACGACAACACCGATAATGATTGCCAGTGTAAGGAAAGAATTTTTTGCCTTCTTAACTGCCCCATCCTCTTTAACTACGGTTACATGCTTCATAATTTGAACCTCCTACCTTCAAGAAATATAATCTATGTACTAGAGTATATCACACCTTCTTTAACTTCGCAAGTGAAGCAAACATTCTTTTTTCACCTGCCACCTCAAAATCCACGGTCACTTCGTAATCATTTCCGCCTTTGACCATTTCCTTAACAACGCCA